>JAYUYI010000197.1:0-11632 GCA_043752545.1 Thermoleptolyngbya sp. | reverse complement strand
GCGCAGAATGCGTCCGGCTGTGAGTCCTAAAAAGTAGCCGTCTAGCATGTAGGCGATGGAGCCAAATCCCAGTACGGGCACTAGCCACCAGGTATACTGAGCAATCGTTTCTACCACATTGCCGTGGTTGGTCAGCAGCTGGAACAAGGAGCGCGGAAATAGGGCAAATCCGAGTGCGATCGCCACTCCCAGTCCGACACTAATGCTGCCCGCCAGTTCGGCTAGTGCCATTAACTTGGGGCGATCGCCAGTGCCGTGAAATATCCCCGCATAGCTTTCGGTAGCAAAGGCAATGCCGTCAATGAAATAGGCGGCTAAGGTCACAATTTGTAGTAGCAGGCTATTGGCGGCCAGCATCGAGGTGCCCATAGCCGCACTTAAATTCGTAAACACCGCAAAGGTGGTGACAAAGGCAAAGGTGCGAATCACAATGTTGCTGTTGAGCACCACAGCCGCTTTGAGCGCCTGCGGATCGAGCAACCGAGGCGCGATCGCCCGCACTTGCCGCCATGATACCTGTCGCGTTACCAACGCTAGCCCAACCGTGAGCATGGCGTACTGGCTGATGGCAGTGGCCGTCCCGGCTCCCCGCCCTTCCCAGCCCCACTGCACAATCAGTAGATAGTTGAGGGTCACATTGACGACATTGCTAATCAGCGACAGCAGCAGTACCTGTTTGCCCTGCTCTTGACCCAAAAACCAGCCCAGCATCACCAGGTTTAACAGCACTGCCGGGGCACCCCAAATCAAGGCGTCATAGTATGCCTGCCCTGCCAGCTTGACCTCAGGAGCCGCACTGAGCAACGCAAATCCCACCTCCCGCAGCGGCACCTGTAAGAGCACAATCAGCACGCCTACCCCGAGCGCGATCGCCCCATTCCGCAAAAGTGTGAGCCGCACAGTGGCCACATCACCCCGTCCCACGGCTTGGGCAGTCGTCCCCGTCGTGCCCATCCGCAAAAAGCCAAATGTCCAGTAAATATAGTCAAACAAAACCGTTGCCAAGGCTACCCCTGCCAGGTGGCGAATGTCGGCCAGATGCCCCAAAAACGCCACGTCAATTAGTCCTGCCATCGGCACTAGCAGGTTTGAGAACATGTTGACCAGAGATAGCCGGAGGAAGCGATCGCGAAAATCGTAGCGCTGGGTCATGGGAGGCAGAGGCATAAGGACGGATGCAAGCATAACGGTTGCCTTGATCAACCATTAGTTTTTTAAGGGTAACGGAAGCGATCGCTAGCTCTAAATGAATTCGGCAGGCAGGTACACTGTTGATAAGGCCGCGAGAACTGATGCGCACCATGCGCCGTATGGGGAAGCTGTCAGGCAAGCTGTCAGAATTTGCCGCCATCATCCCTAACAGAACTTGCATGGTCAGAGTTTTCCAAGTCGTTCTCATTTTTTGGTGAAATTCATGCCTGACATTGTTGATATTGCAGTGAGTGCTGGTTCCTTTGAAACCCTGGTGACGGCAGTTAAGGCGGCAGGTTTGGTCGAAACCCTGAAAAGTCCTGGGCCCTTTACAGTATTTGCACCTACCGATGAGGCGTTTGCCAACTTGCCCCCCGGCACCATTCAAACCTTGGTGCAAAATATTCCTCAGCTGACTCGAATTCTGACATTCCACGTAGTATCGGGTAAGTACACCAAAGATGAACTGGTAAAGCTGGGTGTGGTCACCTCAATTGAAGGCTCACCTATTCCAATTCCTACTGCCCCCAATTTTGAAGTAAAAAATGCCACCGTAGTGGCGGCTGATATTGAAGCCGACAACGGCATCATTCATGTAATCGATCGCGTAATTTTAATGGGCTAAGCCCGCTCACCGCAGACCCATCGCCATAGAGGATGGCTCTCACCCTGCTGACGGATTTTAAGCAGGCGTTGCTTGAGCTGTTGGCGCTGGCGTTTTGGCAGTCCAAACAAAATAGTGCGACTTTGCCAGATCAAGGTAGAAACCATTAGCGCGATGCACAGCGTCAGACCCACGGTAGGCACTAGGTTAAACGCCAAACCATAGCGCACCGCAGTCCAGGTAAAGTAATCTCGCCAGAGGGCAAATTCTGACCGCAGTGACCACAGACTCCAAGGTGCCACACTAATCCACAGCAGCCCAACTAAGAACCAGCGGCTGGAGACCGTTACTTGATGCAGCCGCTGCAGCTGGCGTTGGCAGGTGCGATCGCCTGCTCTAAACTCTGGTTCTGGGTCGATTGGGGGAAAGAGCGAATCGTTTAAATTGATCATGCAGTTGCTCAGGCCATTGCTCAGGCCGTAAAAAGACAGCCAAAGAGCCGCCGCAATTACGCATCTTCAGGGCTAATGGTCGCATCTAAGATCATGGCATCGGCAGGTTCAGGAACGGCGATCGCCCGACCTGTCTTCTCACGCCACAGGGCTAACAGGGTGCTGGCAATGAAAATGCTGGAATACGCGCCCATGGTAAAGCCAATAATTAAGGCTAAGGCAAAATATTTCAGCGTTTCGCCACCAAATATGAATAGGGACGTCAGCGTCAGCAGCACGGTAAGCGTAGTGTTGATAGAACGGGAGAGTGTTTGGTTGACCGCTTCATCCACAATGTCGTTGATGTGGCGATGAGGGTTGGCTGCAACGGTTTCACGGACGCGGTCATAAATGACCACCGTGTCGTTGACCGAAAACCCAACAATCGTCAGCAGCGCCACAATAAACAAACTATCGACCTCTACCCCCAGCACCAGCCCCAGAATGGCAAAAATCCCAACGGTGATCAGCACATCGTGCAGCAGCGCCACGATCGCAAACACGGCATAGTCGAACTGGAACCGTAGGCTTAAGTAGATCATGATGCCAGCAAATGATACCAGCAGCGCCAGCAACCCCGACGTAAACAGCTGCTGCCCAATCGTGGGACCAACGGTGTCAATTTGGGTGGCGTCTGGATTAAACGCACCAATTTTGTCAGACAATGCCTGTACTAGATCGGTGCGCTGCTCTACCTCCAATGTGTTGGTACGAATGGATAAAGCCTGTTGACTGGTACCCACTACCTGAATGCTGCTACCGCCTAACCCCTGTTCGGTGAGAACATCGCGAACCAGCGCTGGGTCAATTGAACCAGTGCAGGTGTTGTCTCGAACGCAGGCCAGTTCTAGCTGGAGCCGGGTACCTCCCACAAAGTCTAGGCTAGGCCGCAGCGGGGTCTGATATTGGTTCAACGAAATCAACATGCCGACAATTCCCGCCAAAATAATTGCGGTAGAAATTGCCCACCAAATGTTGCGTTGTTTAATAACTTGCAGTTTCATGGGATCGCCTTTGCAGCAGCAGGGAAAAAGAACGACGCGATCGCGCGCCTCACGCCTAGTTGGAGTTAGGGAGTGGCCGTTCTGGTCGAAATTGACGCAGGCAGGTTAGGACAAAAGTACTTGGGCTTGCGTAGAGCTGGGAAACCAAGAGCCACTAACAGGAGGGTGCGGCTACAGGTTAGGGCTGTGAACATACTGACGACTACTCCCAAGGCCAGCGTCAGGGCAAACCCTTTGACCAGACCCGCTCCTAACCAAAACAAGGCTCCACAGGCAATCAGCGTGGTGACGTTGCTGTCGAGGATGCTAGAAAAGGCTCGATAAAATCCAGATTCAACGGAGCGGTAAAGCGTTTTGCCCGCCTGGAGTTCTTCTCGGGTGCGCTCAAAAATCAGCACATTAGCATCCACGGCCATGCCAATGCTAAGGATAAATCCGGCAATTCCTGGCAGGGTTAACGTCACTCCCAGCAGGTTAAATATGGCTAGGGTTAACAGTGAATAAATCAGTAGAGAAATGTCGGCGATGAGGCCGGGGAGGCGATAGTACCAAACCATGAACACCAGCACCAGCGATAGCCCAGCGACACCTGCATAAATACTGCGCTGAACGCTATCACGGCCTAAGGTGGCACCCACGGTGCGATTTTCAACAATTTCAACCGGAACTGGCAGGGCACCGCTACGGAGCTGAAGCGACAGTTCCCCAGCCCGCTGGGCATCAAACCCGCCTGAAATGCTAGCGCGACCGCCCGAAATGCCGGTCTTGGCATATTTGACATCGACCGTGGGGGCACTCAGCAATTCATTGTCTAGAAAAATGCCTAGGCTGCGTCCCGTTCCGGCTACATTTTTGGTCAGGGTGGTAAATTTGTTGCCGCCTTCTTCGTTGAATTCTAAGCCGACTTCCCAGGAGTTGCTGCCGCTGAGCGGAGAGGCATAGGCGGTTTTCAACATGTCGCCTGTAAGGCCGCTTTTGTCGAATAATGCCGCGATCGCCTCATTGCTGCGATCGATCGCGTCCTGATTGGCGGCGATCGCCTGTTCATCGCCGCCATCCTTCAAGTTGGCCTGCTGCACCTGCAAGCCTTGCAGCACGTCATACTCGGCTCGAATTTGCCCTTCGCTGCCCGCGCGTTGCTCCCGAAAATCTAGCTGAGCCGTGCCACCTAGCACCCGCTCGGCCTGAGCCGGGTCGCTCACCCCTGGCAGTTGCACCAAGAGCTGATCCTGCCCTGCCGTTTGCACCACCGACTCCGACACCCCCAACCCGTTGATCCGGCGCTCAACCACAGCGCGCACGGCCTCCAACTTTTCAGGAGTAATCTCAGGCACCGCTGGCGTAGTCTTAACTTGAAGCGTCAGTTGAGAGCCGCCCTGCAAATCTAACCCTTGCCGCATTGGAATCTGCACCAATACAACAATGGCAGCGATCGCCAGTACAAAAATCAAAGCCAAAAGAGAACGCTGTCTGCCCATGCTGGTAGCTGTTACAACAATCGCTATGATAGCCCGGATAGGTAGGGGTTAGGGATGAGAGCCGCCCAACTTTCGAGCCAACGCACGCCACAAGACACCACTGTGCTGTATTTTTGATATAAAATTTTAGTTATGTAGTTTGTATGGAATCGCTGTAGGCTCAGCTGCTATGCCCTGCGTTGCGATCCGGTATTGATGGCGGCACAATCCAACTGTAAAGCTGCGTCCCGATTCCACTGCCCGATTCCACTGCCCGATTCCACTGTAAGGGCATTGCAATCCGACGTAGGACAGATGCGCTAGAGCTACGGTCTCCCATAGACTTCGATAGACTTAATGTGATGCAATTGAGAGGAATAAAGTCCATGCCGATCGAACAACTCCCCCTGCCCTTTGCCACAGATGCACTTGAACCCTACGGCATGAAGGCAGAGACGTTTGAGTATCACTACGGCAAGCACCACAAGGCTTACGTTGACAACCTCAACAACCTAATCAAGGACGATGTTGCCCTAGCGGATAAGTCCCTGGAGGAAATCATCACCATTTCCTTCAAAGATTCAGCAAAAGCAGGCATCTTCAACAATGCCGCTCAAGTTTGGAACCATACCTTCTTTTGGAACAGCCTCAAACCAGGTGGTGGCGGCGCTCCCACAGGTGAGCTAGCAGCCAAGATCGATGCGGCTTTTGGCAGCTATGACAACTTTAAGAAGGAATTTAGCACCGCTGCTGCAACCCAATTTGGCAGCGGCTGGGCTTGGCTAATTGACGACAACGGCACGCTGAAAATCACCAAAACCCCTAACGCCGAGAACCCCTTGGCTCATGGCCAGAAGGCATTGCTGACGTTAGACGTGTGGGAGCATGCTTACTACATCGACTTCCGCAATGCCCGCCCTGGCTATATCGCCAACTACCTCGACAAATTGGTGAACTGGGACTTTGTCGCCCACAATTTGGCAGCAGCTTAGGCATGACGGCAGCGGTTTAGCGCAAAGTCACAATCTAACTTGACTGGAGGGGTGGGGCGTTCTGCGTCTCACCCCTCTGCTGTTCAAACGTACGTCAAAGCACTAGCGGATGTGCATCAGGATTTAATGCAGTTGGGAGAATGGTAGATAGGTCGTGAGGATACAGTGTGTTAACGATTTTTGGGCGATAATATAGGGCTTCATTTAGCTGTCGCCCTTCTTCCTAGTCACTTTGTCCGGTCATTATGCCCAGGATTAACGATTCAACCACCGAAATTGTCTTGACCGACCCACAGTATTACTTCAGCCGAGAATTAAGTTGGCTAGAGTCTAACGATCGCGTCTTACATGAAGCGATGGATGCTCGCACGCCCCTGTTAGAGCGTCTTAAATTCATGGCGATTTTTAGCAGTAACCTAGATGAGTACTTTATGGTACGAGTGGCGGGGCTAAAGCAACAGATAGACGCTGGGGTGAGTCGGCTGTCGGCTGATGGTCGCACTCCTCAAGAACATCTAACGGCTATTCGGCAGCATCTAGCGCCAGCCATCACCCGCCAACATCGCCACACCCAAGATGTCTTGCGCCCGCAGCTGATTGCCAACGGGGTGCATGTTTTGGACTATGCCACCCTCAACCCACGCCAGCGAGGATATCTACATGGCTATTTTGAAGACCATATCTTCCCGGTGCTCACCCCTCTAGCGGTCGATCCAGGTCACCCCTTTCCCCATATTTCTAACCTTAGCCTCAATTTAGCGGTGGTGGTCAAAGAAACCGAGGCCGCTGCCGCTCGGTTTGCTCGCGTCAAGGTGCCCAACACGCTGCCCCGCTTTGTACCGCTGCCCGCCGAACTTCATCCTCGAGTGCGCAAACATGCCGTGGTGTGGGCGGGGGTGCCTGTAGAACAGGTGATTTCCCACAATCTGGAAGCACTTTTCCCCGGCATGGATATTCAGTCCTATCATCTATTTCGCGTCACCCGCGATGCCGATTTAGATGTAGAAGAAGACGAAGCCGCCGACCTGCTGCAAGCGATCGAACAGGAATTGCACAAGCGGCGGTTTGGTGGATCTGTAGTGCGGATGGAAGTGCATGCATCGATGCCCGCCGCGATGTGTGAAACGCTGATGGAAGAGATGGATCTGAGCCAAAATGATGTCTACGCTGTAACTGGGCTGCTGTGCCAGAGCGACTTGATGGCATTAATGGACTTGCCCTTGCCCGAGCTGAAAGATCCGCCGTGGATTCCGGTTGTGCATCCCCGCTTACGCCGCGTCGCCGAGACCAGTGGCGAACAGGCCGTGGAACCAGATGCCGATTTCTTTGCCCTGCTGCGCAAGCAAGATCTGCTGGTGCACCATCCCTATCAGGCGTTTTCGTCATCGGTGCATCGGTTTATTGTCCAAGCGGCTCACGATCCAGAGGTACTGGCCATTAAAATGACGCTGTATCGCACATCTGGCGATTCGCCAATTGTGGATGCGCTGATTGCCGCCGCCGAAAACGGCAAGCAAGTGGCGGTTTTGGTAGAGCTAAAGGCTCGATTTGATGAAGAAAATAATATTCACTGGGCGCGCCAGTTAGAGAAGGTTGGCGTGCATGTGGTGTATGGCTTGATGGGGCTAAAAACCCATACCAAGCTCGTGTTAGTGGTGCGCCGAGAGCCAAATCGGATCCGCCGCTATGTTCACATTGGCACCGGCAACTACAATCCCAAAACGGCACGAACCTATACCGATCTGGGATTGTTTAGCTGCAGAGAAGAGCTAGGCGCAGACCTGACCGATCTATTCAATTACTTAACGGGCTACTCCAGGCAGCAAGCCTATCGCAAGCTGATGGTGGCACCCGTTAATTTGCGCGATCGCATCATTGGCTTAATTCGGCGCGAAATTCAGCATTGTAAAAATGGTTCCCACGCCCGCATCGTCGCAAAGTTGAACGCCCTGGTCGATCCGGCCATCATTTCGGCCTTGTACGAAGCCTCCCAAGCAGGCGTGAAAATTGATTTGATTATTCGCGGTATTTGCTGTTTGCGTCCGGGGGTTGCTGGCATTAGCCACAATATTCGCGTGATTAGCATCATCGGGCGATTTTTAGAACACTCCCGCATCCTCTATGTGCATAACCGAGGTGACGAAGAGGTCTTCATTGGCAGCGCCGACTGGATGCCGCGCAATTTAGATCGTCGCGTCGAAGTGATGGCTCCAGTCGAAGATCCGAGTCTAGCCAAAGATTTGCAAGAGATTTTGGGCACCATGCTAGCCGATAACCGCTATGCCTGGGATCTGCAACCCGATGGCCACTATGTTCAACGCTGCCCCTTAACGCTAGAAGCCACTCAAAGTGCTCACACAACGTTTATGGAAATGGCGCAACAGGGCTAACGCAATTTGTCAGATCCGGCAGACAACGCATAGTGCTAGATTCAACCGATTGCCGCAATCTCTCGAAAGAGGGCTGAGGTTCGCTGTTAGGATTAGACAAGATAACGCAGTGGCAGATCATGGTAGAACGTCCGATTAAGAAATCCGAGCGCCCAGCCCAGGCTGAAGCGAGCGCCACATCCGAGCGCCCAGCCCAGGCTGAAGCGAGCACCACATCCGAGCGCCCAGCACCAGCTGAAGCGATCGCTGTTGAGAGCGGTTACGAAGCACCCTCCGCTGTGGAGAGCAGCAAACCCCGCCCTGTCAAGAAGGGAGAACGGGTGGAGTCGGTGCAAGAGGGAGAGGGAGAAGAGCGGCCTGCAAGGGGCGACAGAGGCAGTCGGAACGATAGAGGCGACCGGGGTGAGCGCAGTGAACGCGGTGGTGGCGATCGCCAGCGGCGCAAAGGGAAGGGCGATCGCGATGACCGTCCTGCTGCCACGCCTGCCACCATGGCGCTGATGCGTGGCCCCAAACCCACCAAGCCCAAACCCGTAGAGGAAGAACTGCCGCCCGAAGAGGTGGTGGAAGCCGCTACAGAAACGGACACGCCAGATACTGCTCTCGAAGCGCCTAAAGTGCCTGAAGTGCCTAAAGCGCCTGAAGTGCTTGAAGTGCCTGAGGTAGCGGCTGAAACACCTGCTCCCACTCCAGTAGCAGCACCAGAACCCGTCGCGGCTACTCCAGCACCGGAGCCAGAAACAGCCCCGGATGCGATTCTAGAGACACCTCTGGCAGAGAAACCTGTGGCAGAAGTGCCGGAAGCTCGCGAGCCAGCCCCCGATCCGGTACCTGAGGCACAGCCCGAGCCAGAGGTGGCTGCTGAAGCTGCTGCACCTACCGCTGCCCCAGAGGCAGAGACGCCCGCAGTGGAGGCGATCGCCCCACCAGAAGCACCAGCACCTGAGGTTGCTCCCGAGGCTCCGCTCACCTCCGAGCCTGAACCCTCTAACGCCTAATACCGCTAAAGGGGAATGGATAGTCGAGTCAGGTACACTGTTGGCCAGGAAAGCGTCGCTTTCCTGGCCAATGTTGTTGAACACATCCAAAGGGGTGATTTAAATGTTGGCAGAGTTAGCAAACCAATTGAACCAATCCCTGGGTATTTTGCACAAGCAAGATATTCAGGCTGTGTCACAGTTTTATCGAACTGCTATCGGCTCAGCGGGTCAAGATCTGACGGAGCCAGGGGACGCCAATCTCCCAGAGACGCGGCTGGGCGATGACTGTGCCGCGATCGCCGATGGGGCAGGCTACCTGCTGTTTGCAGCAGAGGGCATGATGCCGTTTTTGGTAGAACAGGAGCCGTGGTTTGCCGGATGGTGTGCGGTCATGGTCAACGTCAGCGACATTTACGCCATGGGCGGTCGCCCGATCGCCGTGGTCGATACGCTCTGGAGCGAATCGCTAGAGCAAAGCCAAGCGCTATTTGAAGGGATGCGAGCGGCGGCGGCAACCTATGGCATTCCAATTGTGGGTGGCCACACCAACTGCCACAGCTCCTATACCGCACTCTCCGTCGCCATTTTGGGACGTGCCGACCAGCTGATTTCTAGCTTCACCGCACGAGAAGGCGATCGCCTTCTACTTGCCATTGACCTACGCGGCAAACCTCACCCCACCTACCCCTTTTGGAACGCCGCCACCGCCGCTGATCCCGCCCAACTGCGGCAAGATCTGGAGCTGCTGCCGACTCTGGCCGAACGCGGGCTGTGCGATACCGGCAAAGACGTCAGCATGGGCGGCCTGATCGGCACGCTATTGATGCTATTAGAAACGTCGGGCTGTGGAGCCACCCTCAACCTGGATGCGGTGCCCCGACCCGCCGATCTGCCGTTGGCAAAATGGCTGGTCAGCTTCCCCAGTTACGGGTTTCTGTTGAGCGTGCGGCCAGAGCATGTAGCTGCCGTGCAGCAAGCGTTTGGCGATCGCCAGCTCACCTGCCAAGACATCGGCGAAATCTGCGCCACCCGCCAGCTAATTCTGCAAACCCAAACCGAATCAACCGTGTTTTGGGACTTATCCCAAAATCCCCTCACCGGATTTGCCCCTAGCCCATCTGTGTAAGCAATCAGACTTGAATCAGTTTTGAGTTTTGAATTTTGAATGAGACGGTCACCTCAAAACTCAAAACTCAAAACTCAAAACTCAAAACTCAAAACTTACTCCTCCCCATGCCCGCCGCCCCGCTCCGGATTGCCCTGCTGACCTACGCCACCAAACCCAGAGGCAGCGTTATCCACACGCTGGAGCTAGCCACCGCCCTGCATCAACTGGGGCATACAGTGTGCATCTACGCCCTCGACAAAGACGGACACGGATTCGATCGCCCCCTTCCCTGCGACTATCGCCCTGTCCCCGCCCGCCCTGCCCCGGACAGCATCGATCACCTGATCCAGCAGCGCATTCAAGAATTTGTGGATGACCTGAGCCGATCGCCCCAGGATCACGACATTTACCACGCCCAAGACTGCATTAGCGCCAACGCTCTCGTACTGTTGCGGCAGCAGCAGCCAATGCCGCATATCGTGCGCACCGTTCACCACATTGAAGACTACAACAGCCCCTATCTGCAACGCTGCCAGGAGCGCTCCATTTTCGACGCCGATCTCTGCCTTTGCATTAGTCAGCACTGGCAAACTGAACTCTTGCAGCAGTATGGCATCAGCGCTCCTCGCGTCCTCAACGGCATCAATTGCGATCGCTTTTCTGCCATTGCGACAGGCGCAGAACCTCGGCTCAAACAGCAATTGGGGCTAAGCGGACAGCCGATTTACCTGACCGTGGGCGGCATTGAACCGCGCAAAAATTCCATTGCCCTCCTGCACGCGTTTCACCACGTGCTGACCCACTATCCCCAGGCACAACTCATCATCGCCGGAGGAGCTACCCTGTTTGACTACCAGCCCTACCGCGATCGCTTTTTTGCCCTAGCCGCTCAGCTCAAAATTGATATCGGCACTGCTTTGATTTTGCCCGGTGTGATTGCCGAAGCCGATTTGCCTGCCCTGTATCGCACCGCCAATGCATTTGTGTTTCCCTCGCTCAAGGAAGGCTGGGGCTTAGTTGTGCTAGAAGCGATCGCCTCCAGGCTGCCTGTTGTCACGTCCAACCAGCCGCCTTTCACCGAATTTCTCACCCCAGATCAGGCTCTGTTGGTTGATCCCCAAGATCCAGCGGCGATCGCTCAAGCCATGCTCAAGAGTGTGCAGCCAGCGATCGCCCAATCGCTAATTCAGCACAGCCAACCCGTTTGCCAACGCTACACCTGGCAGCACTCCGCCCAACTGCATCTAGAACAGTATGAAAAACTCATGCTACAAGGAAAGGAGTAAACGCCAAACTCTATCCTAGACTGATTCCCTATGCCCGAAATTCGCTTTCATATTGAGTGGCCCGATGGCTCACAAGAGTCCTGCTATTCCCCGTCCCTTGTCGTCAAAGATTACTTTGCTCCCGGTGAA
>JAYUYI010000196.1:0-1894 GCA_043752545.1 Thermoleptolyngbya sp. | reverse complement strand
AGCGTCAGCGCTGCTAGAGCGCCAGCTTTACCGCCCAATTGATCGGCAAAACTAGGATCGGCAAAATTAGGTGCATCTTCAGGAAACAAAATGAAGGTCATCGGATTAACCCGTAATGGATTGAATTGAAGCTGAACCACCTGTGGCAGGGGCATGCCTCTACAGGCTGCGAAACCAAAGGGGCACCACACCCACGGTCAAATACACCCCCAGCGTCCACAGTCCTGTGGCCACCTCAAACCCCTTTGCCCAGTAGCTGCTAGGACGAGCCAGAAACCGCCATGCCACCACCATCGCCAGCGTCAGCAATGGCAGCAGCAGCAGCGCCGTGGGAGCAATCAGCAGCACCTGTGCCGCGGCCAGCAACGCCGCGATCGCCACCAGCCAAATTACAGTGAGCCAAGCGATCGCCGCCCGCTGCATCCCCCACAGCGACGAGTAGGTTTCCACCCCCGTCTCTTCGTCCTGCGGTGCCCGAATTTTGCGACCCAGCTCAATTGCCAAACTAATCAAAAAGCTCAGCCCCAAAAACCAGCCCAGCCCCGGCGGCAACACGCCCGTTGCGCTCACCCAATCACACGCCGTTGCATACAGCGCCAGCAGCGGCATAATCACCGCATGCGACAGCAAATATGCAATGGGCCTGGCCTTGAGCCAATCGCGGGCAAAAAACTCCCGACTCATCAGCCCCATGTAGCCCCAGACCAGCGCCAACAGCAGCACCAGCTTCAGCCCCACGGACACCGCCAGCCCCAGCTGAATCGCAGCCACCGCGATCGCCAAAATTCCCAGCTCTCGCAGCGTTACCAGCCCCCTCGGCACCGGACGGTAGGGTCGATAGCGCGCATCATCGGCAAAATCCTTAAACTCGTCTGCAATCCGCAATTGCAAAAAGCACAGCAACAAACTAATGAACGAGATGGCGATCGCCCCCACAGGCACACCCGTCCCACTTCCATTGCGCAACAGCATGGAATAACACACCGCCGCCGCCGCAAACACAGCAATTAGCACCCCATGCTTAACAATGGGAAACCGTTCTTGCTGATAGATCCACCATCGCTCCATAGAACTGTGAACTCTAAACGTTGAATCTTAACCGCATTCAGATTTAACTAACACCCCACTGCATCACCAACCTGCGAGGGCGAACAGCCGTTTGCCCCTACCCACGCCATCCCAATGCGTCAGTTCTGTGAGCCACACCCACCCTCCTTCCATCCCAGCGATCGCCCATTGTGAGACCGGGCAGGTTTAGTCAGGTATGGGTTGAGCTATGCCAGCGATCGCCAAAATCTGCCCCTACCAAATCTCCCTCATCCTTCCTCCTTCCTCCTTCCCCTCGCTCTCCGCTGATGCGCCTTAGTAAACTCTCCCGCTGTCAGCGCCCCAATAATCGAAAGCTCTCCAGCCAGCAGCAGCCCCGCGCAGACCTCAGCCAAGGCGCGAGCATTGCCGCTGCCCGCCAGGTTCATGATTTCTAGGCAGGCGTGCTGACTAGGAAGCTGGGTGCCGCCGCCGACAGTGCCGACGATGAGATTGGGCAGCGTCACAGCGGCATAGAGTGCCCCACTGGCGGTTAGCTCAAACCGGGTGATCCCAACCGCCGATTCTGCCACGCAGGCCACATCCTGTCCGCAGGCGAGATACACCGCCGCTAACCCGTTGGCATAATGCCCCTGAATGCCGATTGTGCCCGTCAACGTACCGCCGATCGCCGACATTTGCCAATACTGCACCATGGCGGTGGGGGTGGTATGCAGATACCTTCGCACCAGGTCTGCCGTCAGGGTGACTTCGGCGGTGACTTTCTTGCCCCGCACCGACAGAAACGACTGAGCGCTGGCCTTTTTGTCACCCGATAGGTTCGCTTCTACAAAGGCATATTGGGGAG
>JAYUYI010000195.1:0-1894 GCA_043752545.1 Thermoleptolyngbya sp. | reverse complement strand
CATTTAAAGGATCAATTCCTAGCCCTGTAGACAAATTAGCTTGAGCATCAATATCAATTAACAGTACTCGTTTGCCCATTTTTGTTAGCGTAGCCGCTAAGTTAATTGTTAAGGTGGTTTTACCTACCCCTCCTTTATTATTGAAGACAGTAATAATCATAGGTTTATGTTCCTTTTGAGTGGATTGCTGAACAACACTCGGTTCAGTAGGCTGTTGATTAACGTTAGGATTTTTGACAAATAGCTTCAGCATTTCTCTACTGTCAAATGCGTTTGCAATTGAGTTTGCAAATTTGAAATAAGTCTGTTTTTGGTTTTGATGCAAAACATTTCTAACTTTTAAACACGTTGCTTTACTCAGTAGTTTGTAAACCAAAATAATATTTTCAGCCAGGGTGGACTGAGAATATTCAGCAATCAGAATAATCTGCCCTTGATAGAAGTAAAACAAATGAAACAGGTAACCATTGGTCAAAAGCCCCAGCATCGACCCAGATTGACGCATGTAATCGCTAAGCTGCCAAAAACTTTGAGCCGTATTTTTATTGGGCGCTTTTACCTCAATGACTAAATAGGGTAGGTGGATCATCACTAAATTGGGAGGACTGACCAAGAAATCCACCTTCTTTTTGCCAATCCCAACTTCGGCTTTCCAATCACCATCACGATAGCCAAGCAGATGAAGCAGCGGCAGCACAACTTTGTGTGCAACATCAGATTCGCTACTCTTTGGCGTGATGGACTCAAGAAATTTGAGTTGTTGGGAAGTATTCAAAGTATTGATTGAGTTGACCGAATAGGACTCCTTGTTAGTTTAGCAATGGGTGACTGGGTACTCACTTTGAGTAAAGTTTTTTTACGAGGGTAGCGTTGTCAGGCTGATCTCGTCCGTTGGCGATCGCCGCCTTTTCTCTAGCTTCAGGTAATAATAAGTCAAAGGAATTCCTGTTCACCCCCATCCCTCCATGCCGTCCGCCACCCCACAAACCATCCTATTTCTGGCCGCCAATCCCAAAGATACGCGTCCGCTGCGGCTTGACCAAGAGTTGCGCGACATTGCCGAAGGGTTGCAGCGTGCCCAAAAGCGTACCCAGTTCAACCTAGAGCAACGCTGGGCGGTGCGCCCCCGCGATATTCAGCGCGCCATGCTGGATGTGAACCCGCAGATCATCCATTTCTCGGGGCATGGCGTGGGAGAACAGGGGCTGCTGTTTGAAGACGAACTGGGCAATGCCAAACTGGTAGACGGGGCGGCGTTGGCGGGGTTGTTTGAGCTATTTGCTGAGCAGATTCAATGTGTGGTGCTGAATGGGTGCTTTTCGCAGGTGCAGGCGCAGGCGATCGCCCAGCACATTCCCTATGTGATTGGCATGAACCAGGAAATTGGAGATCGGGCGGCGATCGCCTTTGCGGTCGGGTTTTATGATGCATTGGGGGCAGGTCGGCCCATTGAGTTTGCCTACAGGCTGGGCTGTAGTGCGATTCGGTTAGAGGGTGTGGCGGAACATTTGACCCCGGTGCTGCTCAAGCAACCTATAGTCGCAGAGGCGATCGCTCCATCTACGCCAGCTTTTATCCCCCCATCACCACCCCCAACTCCAGCCGCCAATCAGCCGATCGAGGTGTTCATTTCGTACTCTCACCAAGACGAGAACTTAAAAGATGAACTCTACATTCACCTGAAAAATCTGGAGCGCCAAGGCAAGATCAATCGCTGGCAAGATCGGGCGATCGAGGCCGGAACTGAGTGGGATGCGGAAATTAAGGCGCGGCTAGAATCGGCAGGAATAATTTTGCTGCTGATTACACCCCGCTTCATTGCCTCCGAGTACTGCTTTGACAAAGAAATGCAGCGGGCGATGGAGCGTCATGAAGAACGAACAGCGCGGGTGAT
>JAYUYI010000194.1:0-1894 GCA_043752545.1 Thermoleptolyngbya sp. | reverse complement strand
GCTGTGGGCTGCCCGCGCCGCTCTGGCCGCAGGCTTAGATGCCACGTCGAACGTGTTGGCCGCACTCACCCTAGGCCGTCAGCCCAGCGGCACAATGGCGCACGCGCTGGTGATGGCGTTGGGGGCACTTCAGGGCACCGAACAGGAGGCATTTGCTGCTTTTCACCGCTATTTCCCCCAAGCCCCGCTGTTGATTGATACCTACGACTCGATTGCCGCCGCTGAGCAGTTGGCCGAACGGATTAGAACCGAAGGGCTAGAACTAGGCGGGGTGCGGCTAGATTCGGGAGATTTGGTGGCGATTTCACAGAAAGTGCGATCGCTGCTCCCCGGTATTCCGATTTTTGCTAGCGGCGACCTGGACGAACACGAAGTGGTACGGCTGCGGCAAGCTGGAGCCTGCATTGACGGGTATGGCTTTGGCACCAAACTGGTCACGGGCGAACCCGTCAACGGCGTCTATAAACTAGTCGAAATTGACGGCATCCCCACCCTCAAAGGCTCCAGCGGCAAAGCCACCTATCCCGGGCGCAAACAAATCTTCCGCCACTTCGATCATGGCCATTGGCAGAGCGACACCCTAGGACTGATGACCGACGAACCCGCCCCCGCCCAACCCCTGCTGCACCTGGTCATGCAGGGCGGAAAACGGCTACAATCCCCAGAAACCTCTCCAGAAACACTAGAGGCGATCGCCCACCGCACCGCCACCGCTGTCGCCAGCCTGCCGCCACCCATCCGCCAAATCGCCACCCCCACCCCATACACCCCCACCATTTCACCCACCCTCCAAACCCTCACCGCCCAAACCCAAACCCGCATCCAAAAATCTCAAGGAAAAGCAAACCGTTGAAATAGCAACAGATACCCTCCCTTCATCCCTCACCCTTCATCCCTCATCCTTCCCTTATGCCCTCCATCGCCCTTTTTGGCACCAGCGCCGACCCTCCTACTACCGCCCACCAAGAAATATTGGTGTGGCTATCGCATCACTTTGATCATGTTGCGGTATGGGCATCCAACAACCCGTTCAAATCGCACCAAACGCCGCTGCTTCATCGCACCGCCATGCTGCAACTGATGGTAAATGACATCAACCCAGCACCGCATAATATCCACGTCTATCCTGAACTCAGCAGCCCCCGGGCGCTGGTGACCGTGAAGCAGGCTCGCCAACGGTGGAAAGCCGCAGCCTTTACCCTGGTGGTGGGATCAGATTTAGTCATGCAGCTGCCGCGCTGGTATCGGGTGGAGGCATTGCTGCTGCAGGTTAAGCTACTGGTGGTGCCCCGACCCGGTTATCCTTTGAGGGAGTCGGATCTAGAACCCCTTAGGCAGATGGGCGCAACGGTGGCGATCGCCGACCTCACAGGTCTGCCCGTGTCCTCCACTGCCTTTCGAGACGCTGGAGATGCCGACATTCTCACGCCGCCCATTGAGGCATACATTCATCAAAAATGCCTTTACGCCGTATGTCAGGACGACTTTCCAAAAAACCTGCTGACCCCATCTCCCACCAGCTAGCCGATTTCAAAGTGGGCGTAGACAATGTGATCTTTTCGGTCGATACCGATCAGCATCGGCTGCTGGTGCTGCTGGTATTGCGCGACACCGATCCCTATTTGGGGCAGTGGTCGCTGCCGGGAACCCTGGTGCGCCAAGGTGAGTCGTTGGAGGATGCGGCCTACCGCGTATTGGCAGAAAAAATTCGCGCCAACAATTTATATTTAGAGCAGCTCTATACCTTTGGTGGGCCGCGTCGTGATCCGCGTGAAGCCGAAGGCAGCTATGGCGATCGCTACCTCTCGGTGAGCTACTTTGCCCTGGTGCGGCTGCTGGAAGCCGAGCTAATTGCCGATGGCGTTAGCGGCATTGCCTGGTATCCGATGCACCA
>JAYUYI010000193.1:0-1894 GCA_043752545.1 Thermoleptolyngbya sp. | reverse complement strand
CCCTGGCTCCGCACCAAATTGCGATCACCTGGCTGATCTACCCGCCACCGTTTCCAGTCAACACGGGCGGAGCCATTACGCCACATGAGTACTGGCAGTACCCCGTTAAAGGGTTTACCTATCGAGGGGTAGAGCTGATTTATCCGGCCAGCGTGGTGAAGCTATTTTACTTAGTCGCCACCCATGAATGGATGGAGCAAGGGATGATTGCCCCCTCCAGCGAACTAGACCGCGCCCTGCGCGACATGATTGTGGACTCTAGCAACGACGCGACCAGCCTAGTAGTAGACATGCTGACCGGAACTACCAGTGGCCCTGAAATTCCAGCCGAACCGTTTGAAACCTGGAAATATCAGCGTAACTTGATCAACCGCTACTTCAAAACCCTTGGCTGGGATGAATTTAACACCCTCAACGTCAACCAAAAAACCTGGTGTGATGGAGCCTACGGTCGAGAACGGGCATTTTTGGGCGAATTGATGGAAAACCGCAATGTCTTGACCACCAACGCCGTCACCCGCCTGTTGCACAGCATCATCGGCGGTGTGGCCGTTACCGCAGAGCGATCGCAACTGATGATGGAATCGATGAAACGCAGCCTCGACCCCACCGCTCTTGCCGCCGATCTGGAAAACCAAGTCACCGGATTCCTGGGTGGCAGCCTCCCTACTACTGCCCAGCTTTGGTCAAAAGCCGGACTGATGAGCCGCGTCCGCCACGATGCCGCCTATATCGAACTTCCCGACGCTCCCCCCTACCTGCTTACCGTCTTCACCGAAGGCAAAGACCACAGCCAAAACACCGACATTCTGCCCTTCGTCTCCCAGCAGGTCGCCAGTGCTATGCGGCAGGTGAAGTAACCCAACGAAGTAAACAAGTGAAGTAAGCAAGTGAAGTAACCAGAAACAGCGATCCATTCAACGGCGATCGCCATAGATTTTAGGGTTGCTGGTCTCTAATGCGCCCCAAGACCTCGGAGGTTTTCAAAACCTCTGAGGTCTACGAGTGCCACTCCCAAAATTTGCACAGCCAGAGCCATGCCCGCGCCCCGCCGGAGAACCTGCAATAGATCAGCTGTGCGCGGGTTAGAGTCAGATTGGTGCTCGGGCTGGCTCAAAATAGCGTGTTCCAGATCGATGAATTGGTACAGACGTTGATCCGCGAGGGCAGGCGGAATCATAAATTGAGCATACCTTCATCGGGATCACGCAGCAGGAACCACCACCGATGTCCACCCATTATCGTCACGCTAGTCATCACCTCGAACAAATCCTGAAATCACGCTCGGTTCAGCAGCTAGAGCACGACCTGACTCCCAAACCCGACCTGCCGTTTACCAAAATTCCAACCAGCGCCCGCCTCACGCCCGCTGCATTGCACCAGCGCTGGCAGCTGCTGCACGCCTCGGCAACGACGCAGGCAGCCCTAGCCGATCAGCAGGCGATCGCCCAGATGGACGGCTATCGGCACAGCATCGAAAACTTTATTGGCACCGTCAAAGTGCCCGTGGGCATCGCAGGGCCGCTGCGGATCAATGGACTGTTTGCCCAAGGCGATTATTACGTGCCGCTGGCGACCACCGAAGCGGCACTGGTGGCATCCTACAGCCGAGGGGCACAGCTGCTCACCGCTGCTGGGGGCTGCACCGCACTACTGCTCAGCGAAGGCGTCAGTCGTGCCCCCGGCTTTGCCTTCCGGGATCTGCAAGAAGCAGGGAAATTTGTCATGTGGGCGATCGCCCAGCAAGATGAATTTCGCCACATTGCCGCAGCCACCACCCAGTATGGCAAGCTAATCGACATGCGGATCACCGTCGAAGGCAACCACGTCTACCTCGACTTTCAATACACCACCGGCGATGCAGCGGGGCAAAACATGGTGACGATCGCCACCC
>JAYUYI010000192.1:0-4991 GCA_043752545.1 Thermoleptolyngbya sp. | reverse complement strand
CAGGCTGGCGGGTTTCCAGCATTACCGTGGCATGCAGCGGAATGTCGGGGCGGGTGGTGGCGAGGGGTGCGGGAGAGAGATCATCGGTATTGGTTTCGCCGGGAACTTTGAACACGGTAACCGTAATCGATGCGGGCAGGCTGGGGCGGCTGGTAAACCATTCGGCATTGGCCCAGGCATTCATCACCTGCTGCGCATAGATATTGCCGCTCTCGCCCAGCTCTTGGACATCGTGGAAGGCATCATAGACCAGCAGAGTTTTGCTCAGCGACGCGGCAGCAGCGGACGCGATCGCCCCATCCTCTACCTGGAGCAAATCAATCAGCGACTGCACATTATAGCCGCCCATCATCGTCCCCAGCAGCTCAACCGCCTCTAGCGGCGAGACCAACGGACTGGTCGCGGTGCCTTGGGCGATCGCCGTCAAAAACCCGGCCTTGACATAGGCAGCTTGGTCTACCCCAGGTGGAATGCGATCGCGCAGCATCTGCAGCAGCGCCACTGCTTGCCCCGCCGGTGGAGCCTTGAGTAATTCGCACAGATCAGAGACTTGTTCTGCTGACAGGGGCAGAGGGGGAATTCCCAACGCTGCTCGTTCTGCGACATGGGTACGATAAGATTCCAGCATGTTCCAAAGTTCTCCAGGCACCGCCAAACGCTATTGTCAAATATAGACTGTAGTTCCACGGTAACGTGTAGCACAGTTCCTTAGACAGCCTGCATGAACTATATTTCTAGCGAAGTTTTTTAATGCAAATTTTTTGGCGATTTTTCGGGGGGCTAGACATTGCATAAAGTTATAGGGTCGCATAGACCTTTTTTTCAGCTAGGATGAGATGCTTTGAAGAATAATGTGCTCGCTAGAGGATTCATTGAAGTATGACGGAACGGAAACGCGCGTTGATTACGGGTATTACGGGTCAAGACGGCTCGTACTTGAGTGAACTATTGCTAGAAAAGGGCTATGAAGTTCATGGCATCATCCGCCGTACCTCCACCTTCAATACTGATCGGATTGACCACATTTATGAAGACCCCCACAACGAAGCCGTGCGGATGTTTCTGCACTATGGCGATTTAACCGACGGTACAACGCTACGCCGGATTTTGGAAGATGTGAAGCCCGTAGAGGTCTACAACTTGGGGGCGCAGTCCCATGTCCGAGTTAGCTTTGACTCGCCCGAATATACGGTTGATACCGTCGGCATGGGCACGCTGCGCTTGCTAGAAGCCATCCGCGACTATCAGGGACGGACGGGTAGCCAGATTCGGTTCTACCAGGCTGGGTCATCAGAAATGTATGGCAAAGTGCAAGAAATTCCGCAGAGCGAAACGACGCCGTTTTATCCCCGCAGCCCCTACGCCTGCGCCAAGGTCTATGCCCACTGGCAAACGATCAACTACCGCGAGTCTTACGATTTATTTACCTGCAACGGCATTTTGTTTAATCATGAATCGCCGCGCCGGGGTGAAACCTTTGTCACCCGCAAAATTACTCGGGCGATCGCCCGCATTGTGGCAGGGCAGCAGAAAAAGCTGTACCTAGGCAACCTAGATGCCAAACGGGACTGGGGCTATGCCAAAGACTATGTGCGGGCCATGTGGCTGATGTTGCAGCAAGAGCAACCCGATGACTACGTGGTGGCCACGGGTGAAACCCACTCGATTCATGAGTTTTTGGGTCTGGCCTTTGACTATGTCAACCTCAACTGGCACAACTATGTGGAGTTTGACGAACGCTACCTGCGCCCTGCCGAAGTGGAACTCTTAATTGGCGACCCGACTAAAGCCCGACAACAGTTGGGATGGGAACCCTCAGTTAGCTTTGAGCAACTAGTCTGTTTGATGGTCGAAGCCGATTTAAAGGCGCTAGGATTGGTGCCGCTGAATGGACATACCCTTCAGACCAGTACAGACAATGCCACCATCCGCCGGGTATCGGGTGCGCCCACGGCATGACACAGGCTTCTGAGCGGAACTGCGCCATTATTTTTGTCCATATTCCTAAGGCGGCAGGGACAACGCTGAATAAAATTTTGGCGCGTCAGTATGGGCGGCAGCGAGTATTTGCGATCAAAGCAGGCATGGAGGGGCGATCGCTACAGGATTTGGAGCAGATGCCCGCTGCGCAACGGCAAAACCTGAAGGTGCTGCGGGGTCACTTCAACTTTGGGCTACACGATCTGCTGCCGCAGCCCTCAACCTACATCACCTTATTGCGCAACCCAGTCGATCGCGCCTTATCGCACTACTACTACGTGCTCAAATTCCCGACTCATTATTTGCACGACCAAGTCGCAGGTCAACAAATGAGTCTCAAAGACTACGTTAGCAACGATTTGTCGGTAGAACTCGATAACCACCAAACCCGCATGGTAGCAGGCGGGGAGACCGCTTTCGTGCCGGTGGGGCAATGCTCTACTCACGGGCTAGACGTGGCAAAACAGCATTTGCACCAGCAGTTTGCCGTAGTGGGAACTGTGGAGCGGTTTGACGAAACGCTAATTTTGCTGAAGGAAGTATTTGGCTGGGCGACGCCTTTTTATGCCAAAGCCAATGTGACTCGAAACCGACCCCAGCGGCGATCGCTCTCTGCTGAAGAATTAGAGCTGATCACTAGCCGCAATCAGATTGACCTTGAACTTTACGACTATGCCAATCATCGCCTTGATCAACTAATTCAGCAGCATGTCAAATTCTTCCAGTTCAAGCTATTCAAATTTAGAGTCTTGAATCGGTTCTACAACTATTTATACGCCTTAGAAAAAACGCTGCCACAGCCGTTGGGCGATCGCCTTAAACCACTCAGGAAGCGATTAGATTCTCCCCGCAAACATCGCAACAAAGCACGACAGAGAGCGGCTAGCAATAGCTTAAAAGAAATGCCAAATGACTAACGGGTATCGGTAGAGAACATCGGGATGGGATGCGACTTTTACCATGGCAATAATGGGCAAAATAAAACTGGCGACCAACAAGAAAATTAGCAGCGGAATTCCTAGCAGGACAAACGCCAGAATCAAAAAGATAATGCCGTAGAGTAGCAGGTTAATAAAAAAATTAATCGATTCTTTGGCATTGGCTTGCACCACCAAATCTTCAGAAATCACCAAAAACAGAATTGGCACCAAATATAGAAACGCCTATGTAACAGAACAATTGAGATCCGTGACAGAGGACTGAGTACACTTTGCGTTTTTCTAAATCGTTCATCGTGGCGATTTTCAGGTTATCAGGTTCTCCTAATCAATAGATTCATCAGGAGAATCTAAGTTTCCAGACCCCCAAGTTGATTTGTACTGGCCAAAAACCGTTTCAACAGGCCAGACGTAGGGACGAACAGCCGCTCGCCCCCACAAACCTTAGTGCAGTCTCTTGAGAAACCGGATTATTCGGCCATCTTAATGCCAAGGGGTAAGAGCCAGTTGGCGATCGCCTGCACTAACGACTGCTTTTCCACCCAGACCGAAACGGAGCCACCGTTGCAGCGAAACTCACCCCAGCCATCGGCATTGCTGTAAACAGGTTCCTTAATGTGTTCGGTAATGTCGTAGAAAGTAGCGTTGGGTTTGCCCACTTCCATCCACTTACTGCCACCGGGGCCATCGCTGAGAATCACCGCCATTGCTTCTCCATGGTCGGCATCGCCCAGGCGCGTCCAGCCAATAATATCGGGATGGTCAAAGTAGCTATACTGCGGGCCATAGGCAAAGTTCTTGCGGGCAAATAGCAGGCGATCGATCATCCACTTGTGGGAATCCATCCAAATTTCATACTCGTTGCCATCGCGCCCTTTGTCCTTGTAGTGAGCGCCATAGTAATCGGCATAAAACACATTTGGATACCCCTCGGCTCGCAGCAAAATGATCGCATAGGCTAGGGGCTTAAACCAGGACTCCACCACCGATTCGAGCGCCTGTAGCGGCTGGGTATCGTGGTTTTCCACAAACGTCACCGCCAAATACGGAGCCTGCTGTATCAAGGTATTGTCCAAGATGGTGCGCATGTCATAGTGCCCCCCACCTTTGCTAGCGCTATAGAAGTTGTAGTGCAGCGGCACGTCAAACAGCGCCATCCGACCGCTGGTGTTGCCAATGTACCAGTGCAGCGCCGCCAGGTCTTGCGTCCAATATTCGCCCACGGCAAACAGGTCGCGTTGGGCATAGTGTTCAACATGGTCGAGCCATTCGTTAAAGAAATCCCCCTGGATGTGTTTGATCGCATCCATCCGGAAGCCATCGACCCCGACGGTATCCATCATCCACTCGCCCCAATACTTCAGCTCGCCGCGCACCTGCTCGTTGTCCATGTCCAGGTCGCAGCCCATCAGGTAGTCGTAGTTGCCCTGGCTCAGGTCTACTTTGTTGGCAAAGGCTTTGTCTTTGAAGCGGTAAATTTGGGACGCCCCAGGTTTGTAGGCGTTGTAGTCTACGGAATCGAAGTGCCACCAGTGCCATTTCATGCTGGAGTAGGTGTCGCCTCGCCCCGGAAAGTCAAATTCTGTCCAGGCTTTGATCGTTTCTACGTCGCCAATAGTACGGTTGCGATCGCCCGAATCGACCGGAATCGCCTCCACCTCTTCGGTGGCATCGGCTCCCATTTTGTGGTTAAACACCACATCGGCATAAATCTGCATTCCGGCAGCACGTGCGGCTTTGACGGCGGCGATATATTCGTCCTTAGTGCCGTATTTGGTCGCAATGGTGCCCTTTTGTTTAAACTCACCTAGGTCAAACAGGTCATAAATGCCATATCCCACATCGTAGCCGCCGCCATTGGCCTTGTATGCAGGCGGCAACCATAGGGCCGTAAAGCCAGCCTCAGCCAGCTTTTGGGCGTCGGCCTTTAGCGTATTCCAATGGGTGCCTCCGGTCGGCAGATACCAGTGGAAATATTGCATCATCGTGCCATTGAACTTGGTGCCGGGGTTGCGTTGAGCCAGTTCACCCGCATGGGTTTCTAGCCACTCTGATACAGCTTGCTTGGCCTCG
>JAYUYI010000191.1:0-1898 GCA_043752545.1 Thermoleptolyngbya sp. | reverse complement strand
ACACACGATCGCATCACGCTATGGACGCTGCCCATGATGGCAGGGATATTGCTACTGCTGACCCGCAGCAGTCGCCTCACCTTGATTGGGTGCGCCGGGTTTTTGCTGGGTGGGCTAATGTTTGGCCCAGATTTGGATATTCATTCTGTGCAGTTCAAGCGCTGGGGCTGGTTTCGCTGGATTTGGATACCCTACCGGGGCAGCATGAAGCATCGATCGCCGCTGTCTCATTCGCCGATTACTGGAACGGCGCTGCGGATCGTTTATCTGTCCTTGTGGGTAGGAATTACTGTACTTTTTAGTTTGGCGCTGATTAATCAACTGTTTGAGCTGGGTCTGACTTGGGGCGACATTGGCAGCGCCATGGGGCGATCGCTGCATCAACATCAAGCCGAGTGGCTCACGTTTTGTGGTGGCTTAGAGGGGGGAGCACTGAGTCATTACGTGGCCGACTGGTTTGTCTCTACCCGTAAACGCGTCAAAACAAAGGGCTGGAAAGCATTGAAGCCCCCAGCCCCGAAACGCCGCAAACGCAAACCCTCACGCAAGCGTTAATCGAAAACTCTCAGATGCCGTTTCCAGATTAATCTTCATCATCGTCATCGTCTTCCTCTTCCTCCACAACATCGGAGGCGTAACTGGAAGAGGTGTCTAAAATTGCTTCTAGTTCGTCGTCTGCCCTACTGCCAAATTTATCGTCGGCCAAGTCGCGAGCCACAAATCGACCCGTCCCTTCTAACCAACCAAACAACGATTCATCTGCTCTAGGGGCAATGATGATCGCCTTCTGACTTTGGGGTTCTTCGTGTAGTGAAGGGTTGTGCGGCGTCGCCATCTTTGCTTACCTTAGTTAGTGCTCTGTGCTTTGATCCTAGCGCTGATTGGTGGACTATGGCAGATATCTGCATCATCCCCATCAAATTCGCACCCAGATGAAATCTGTCTATTGACCCATTTTCAGATGCAGCTGGTTGCGTTAGCGTCCATAAAAGCCGCTCTCTACCGTAGTTTTGTTCTGCCTGTAAACCCGTTCCCTGCTTTGCGATCTGTTCTAAGTTTGATCCTCTTCCTACTGAATATTCTATGGACACTTCTAACCCCTCCACGCCGCCGCTGCCACCGTTTCACGAAAAAAATGACGACACGCCAGAGATTGGCGGCGGCCTGCCCATTATTCAATATTGGGCTGAGCATACCCTGTCGCCCGAAGGTTCCAAACTGTGGCAAACGCTGCTGCATAAAAGTGCCTGTCTATCTTGCGCCTGGGGAACGGGGGGGCAAAAGGGTGGGTTTACCAATGAGATCGGTGAAAAGCTCCAGCGGTGCATGAAGAGTGTGGAGGCGATTTCGGCGGAAATTAAGCCTGGGATAGCGACGCACTTTTTTGACCAGCACAGCATTTTTGAACTGCAAACGCTAAATTCTTATCAAGCCGATCGCCTGGGACGGTTGAGTTTCCCGGTGATTTTGCGGCAGGGAGCATCGCACTATGAGCGGATTAGCTGGGACGAGATTTATCAGATTGCTGAGACGGCATTTCGGCAACCCGCAGAACGGGTAGCATCCTATAGCTCGGGGCGCTCATCAAATGAGGCGGCCTATCTGTTGCAGTTGATGATGCGATCGCTGGGTTCTAATAATCTGGCCGATTGTTCTGACCTGTGCCATGCGCCGTCTACCACTGCACTGAAGCAAACCTTTGGCACCAGTACGTCTATCGTCAGCCTGGAGGAATTGGAAAAGGCTAGCTGCGTGGTGCTGGCTGGCTCGAACCCGGCCTACAACAATCCCCGGTTCATGAACGAGCTGATTAAGCTGCGCGATCGCGGCGGTCAGGTCATTGTGATCAATCCAATCATGGAAACAGGGTTGATTAAATTTGGGTCGCCTGCGTTCCC
>JAYUYI010000190.1:0-1900 GCA_043752545.1 Thermoleptolyngbya sp. | reverse complement strand
TATTGCAGGTCGAAAATACCGCTGCCTTTTCCGGGCACGGCGGGAGGAGCCTCGTTTAGCGTATCCCAACCCAGTGGCTTGTTGGAAGGGTAATCTTTTCCCAAAAAGCTGCCGATCAGTTCTATCGTGACGGTCTTTTTCCCTTTTTGACCTGGAGGCGCAGGCAGACGCTTATAGGTCAACCCAATAAATTGAATATTAATAAAGCCGAGATTGGCCTTGGCCGGGAACCGAAAGGTAACAACTGTACGCGTCAGGTTAATTTCTAACTCTAAACCGCGCAGCGAGAGGGAATTTAACTCATTCCAGGGTGGGTCAAGCTGAAAGTCGCCAATCGTTGGATCGACCAACTGCACCATGAAATTGAGGATGGCTCCAAAAGTAGTGTTGCCAAAACTAATGACCAGGGTTCGCTCTAGCGGCAATCCGACAACTGGTTTTTCTGCAAATTGGGCGATGAGTTCAAGGTCGTTAATGGTGAGCCGGAAGGTGAACCGCTTTTCAGTGGGCGAAAAACGGTAAACGGCCATCACCAATAGGTTTTGGAATAGATCGCCGTCAATGTTCTCAAAGGAAACCGCGCCGCTGATTTCGCCAATGTAGAGCCGTTTGCGTGGAGGGGGCTGCCCGCCGCCGCCACTCGGTTGCCCACCTCCTTGCCCGCTGCCCGGTAATGCCAGCGGCAGGAAAGACTCGATTGCCAAGCGAGCCCCAACAATCAGCTGCGTCCCACCGCCCAGGTCGATCGCCCATTCAAATGCACCTCGAAATTCAAAGCGCTTACTGGGTGACGTTTCGACAGCAAACCCTAGTTCTAAAACGTCCAGCTTGCTCAGGCTCTCGGTAAGGGCGCTCTCACGTAAGTTGACTGAAGATCCGGCAACTTCCTTAACAATCTCTGATAACGACAGGCGATCGCTCGCATCTAGTGCCGCCGAAAACCGCCAGTATCTCGTCCCTAGGGGTCGTTCGGCAAATAGCACAAACGTCTTTTTTAGCAGTTCCAGCTTGCCGCTAATGGTTACCCCAAAACTGCGCCCGCTGCGTTGCAGAAATAGGTAAAGTGATGCCACCTTCAGCGGTTCCGCATCTCCCAACGAGATCGTCCATAAATTTTGGATTTCACCCTCAAATGCATAGGTTTTGTTGGTGATATCGGCGCTGAAGTTGAGTGTGGTGATCTCCAGCGCATCGTCAGTATCGGGAATATCAGGAATAAACTTTTTTAGCAGGCGATTGAGTTGAATCGGTGGGCTATCGTCTTTCAACCCGCCATAAATTCTAAAGGCTGGATAGACCGCATTCACTTGAATAATGGCTTTCTCGACCATGGCGACTGATGCTCCAACCTGTTTGCAACTGCTAAACAAAAACTATCCACAAACGCATATCGAACCTATCCCAAGCCAATCTCTCCTAATATCGCCAGCGACGTTCGCTTGAGCGTCATCACATCGTCTACCCGCAGCTTGAGCAATAGCTTCTCAATTGAAATGGCGTCTTCGACTAAAACCCACGGCTGCGTTGATTCCACTGTGAGCCGCACCGATTGCAGGCGGCGATCGCGCAAGTTTACCCCAAACACCAGGTCACTCAAGGCCACCTGCCCTGAGATCGATAAATTGCTGGGCAATACCTCGCTAAAATCAACCCCATTGGCCAGACTAGATAACCCATCTAGGCCAGAGTCTAGGGCTTGGGTCAAGTTGGCCGCAAATTCAGCTTCTCTGGAGTACAAAAACAGAGTTGTGCTCAAGGGAATTTCGACGGTGCCAGAGGAGGCTTGAAACGCGATCGCCGACCGGAGGGTAATTTGGGCTGCCGCTTCGGCTGACTCGTCAGGCAGCTGACGCAGAGCCGTGCCGATTTCAAAGGCGATAAAGGGCAGCTGCAAAAAGCC
>JAYUYI010000189.1:0-1902 GCA_043752545.1 Thermoleptolyngbya sp. | reverse complement strand
ACCCGAAACCCATACCTTTGTGCTGAAATACCGAGTTATTGGTGGGTTGCACGTTGATGGCTCAACCACTCAGGTGTTTTGGAGAGCAATTTTTGTTGACCGCAGTGCTCCGGTTAAAACGGCTAAGGTAACGGTTCATCTGCCAGATGCCCTAGCTGGATCGGTGACCTCATTCCAGAGTTTTGATGCTCCTAGTAACATGCGTCAAGTCGATCCCCAAACGTTTGAATTCATTGCCCAGCAGGAGCTACCACCGCAGCAAGCCCTAGAAGTTCAAATCTCATTTCCCAGTCAGCTGCTCAACCTGCCGCAACCCCAGTGGCAGCGTCAAAGCAGCTTCCTGCCATTCTTCAACCTGCCCTTCTTTAATGCGATGTGGCCAGCATTCTTGATATTATTCGCTTTGCTATTACCTCTATGCTTTGGTCTAATCGCCGCGTCCCGAGCCAATACGCAGGAATGCCCCGAGTGCAGTGCGCGATCGCTAAGGCGCAAAAAAGTTCAAGTTTTATCGCGGCCAACTCGGTATCGGGAGGGGCAAAAGCAAGAAACCTGGGACTGCTCCAACTGTCAGCATCACACGGACTCTATTGTGGTTATTCCCCTGTCTAGTTGGGGCAGTGGTAATGATTATGGCGGCGGATGTGGCGGCGGTGGCGGATGTGGCGGTGGCGGTGGTGGATGTGGCGGCGGCGGCGGATGTGGCGGCGGTGGTTAACTCGCCTCCGTTAATAGCAACATCCTGAATTACCTACTCGAAAAGTCTTGCAATCTCTTTTCATTTACCCCCATGAACCCACAACACAGCGCCCTGAAACAACGCCTGCAAGCCTACTCAATTGACTACCCCGATACGCCCTTTCCTCTAAGCTGCAAGCTAGCCTGGGAAAACCGCTGGTCGCTAGACTATGCCAACCGAGTGCTGGAAGAATACAAAAAATTTGCGTTTTTAGCGGTGGTGGCCGGACACCCGGTGACGCCCTCAGAGCAAATCGACCAGGCATGGCACCTGCACCTGATTTACACCCGCGTCTACTGGCAAGACTTTTGCGGCGAGGTGTTGCAAATGCCGCTGCACCACGACCCCACAATGGGTGGTTCCACAGAACAAACCAAATTTAAGGACTGGTATGGCGAAACGCTGATTAGCTATGAACGCTGGTTTGGAGTAGCGCCCCCATCCGATATTTGGCCACCCTCGCACATTCGGTTTGGCCGCGATCTATGGGTGAAGCGGATCAATGTTCAAGGCAACTGGATTGTGCCGAAATGGGCGATCGCTCCCGTCTCAATTATGGGCTTTATGCAAACCAGAATCCGAGTGCTAGCCCGCTATCGAACTACCCTATTACCGCTGATGTTTAGCCTGCTCCTGCTGTTTTTGACGGTGAAGCCATGCTTTTAAATTACAAATTTGTATTCAAGCTGCGGCAGACTCGGATGTTGCTGCTGGGAGTCGGAGTAGGCTATCTCTGTTTGATTTTGTGGCTGCGGCCTCGCCCGATTGTGCTGTTGAGTGGAGGGGCGATCGCTCTCCTCACCACGGCTAGGTGGATGCGACAAGCCCAACGGTTTGTGCCGCAGAAATCAGAAAACCTGTTGCAGCGAGAGGTGTTTATAGAGCAACTCATGATTCTAGATCGGCAGGTGGCTCACGTCGATCGGGCGGAGTGGAACGCGGCCTATCGCTGGACTCAATCGGCCTACGATGCGGCAGCTCAACTGGCTCAACGCGAACCGCTGCTGTTGGCAGAATTGCTAGAAACACTGCATACGGTGCTTGATCTAGCTGCCCAGGTAGGGGCGGCTATGCAGGTGCTGCGCCAAGTGCAAACGCCTTCGTATCAGGCGATCGCCCAACAGCGGCTACAGGCCAGTCGCGATCGCCTGCAATCTACTTGC
>JAYUYI010000188.1:0-1905 GCA_043752545.1 Thermoleptolyngbya sp. | reverse complement strand
ACGACTACCGAGTCGAGCAGCCCGTTTCGCTCCAAAAAACTAGCACCGCCCAATGCTGTTATCCCCAACATTGAGCGGCTAACCCCCAACTGTGAATAGACAGTATGGAGGCTAACACGAAATTTTAGCATTCTCGATAGCCACCCTACTTTCCGATGGAAACGGGGTGGCTAGGTTTTTGGGGTTTCCTCTTACGCCAAAAATGCAGGAGAACCCCCGATGCTTGAGATGCTTGCTGCGCCCATTGCCCGCAGTTTTTTGACCGATGGTGAGAATGAGAATGAGGGTGAAATTCGCCCTTCGCCGCTCATTTTGCCGCTCTACTTTCACCCGTTGGCACCTGGACAAGAGCAGCTGCAGATCTTGCTGATTAGCAGCCCCACCTGGGTAAAAGAAACCATCCACGACCCTGCACGCGCGCGGATTTGCCGACACCAACGCTTGGAGCAGTTTGGTGCCCGGTGCCAATCCGGGTGAAGTGGTGAGTATTTTGACCCGACGGCGACAGCGCCCCTAGGGAGGGTGATGGGATGGGGCGATCGCATGGTGCGAATTGATTCATCAACACTGTCGCGAATTGATTCATCAACACTGTCGCGATCGCTCTCCACCCGTTTAGCCTTGAACCTGAAACATTGGCTTGCGAACTCGAAATATCGGCTTGCGAACTCGTAACATCGGCTTCGGAACTTGGAACTCCGAGGAATTTGCTCAAAGATTGAGGCTCAGACCTTGGTAGGTCGAGTAATTTGTTCTAGCGGTCTAGCTCTGAGCCTCAGCGATCGCCATCAGAGGCCAATGGATAGTAGCATTCCACTAGCGATTCGGGCAGAAGCAGAATTGCTGGGTCGTCATCCACCTCCGTCAACCATCGGGACTTGATTATGAGCATTCAACCACTAAAAATCATCCTAGATACCGATCCGGGTGGAGATGATTCGTTTGCATTTTTGTGGCTGCTGAGTTTGGTAAAACAGGGGCTAGCGGAACTGGTAGCGGTCACTAGTGTAGATGGCAATGTGCATGCCCGGTTAACGTTTGCAGCGGCGGCTAAACTGCTGGCGCTGTGCAACATTGATGGGGTTGAAATTGGTCGGGGGGTGATTGGTGGGTCGGCAGGCGATGCTGATGATGCAGCCGCAATTCATGGCGAAGATGGCATGGGCAATTTGTCGCATACATTGCCGGATGTGATTCCACAATACGAAACGGCGCGCCATGCCGACGATGTGCTGATCGACGCTCTCCAAGCGGCACCGGGCGACATTACAGTGGTGGCGATCGCCCCCTTCACCAACCTCGCCGCTGCCGAATGCAAATGCCCTGGCGTACTGCAACTGGCAAAAGAAATTGTGATGATGGCAGGAGCATTTCAGGTACCCGGCAACATCACCTCCGAAGCCGAATTCAACATTGCCTACGACCCCGAAGCCGCTCAACTCCTGTTCAACTGCTGCACCAATATTGTCGTCCTGCCGCTTGATGTCACCGAACATATTGTGTTTACCCCAGCCATGGCGGCACAGGTCAGTCGGGTCAATCCCAACAGTGCCATTGGTCAGTTTGTCGTGGCGCTCTGCACCTTTATGACCGGTACCGCCATGGCATTTCGTGAAACGGGTGGAATTTCAGGATTTTTGGTTCATGATGCCGCCACGTTAGCGTATTTGTTTTATCCCGAAACCCTGCGATTTCGCCGCGCCCAAGTGCACATTGAAACCAAGGGCGACTGGACACGCGGCAAAACCTTATTCGACAATCGCCACAAAACGAAAGTTGGGGCAAATGCTTGGGTGGCCTTAGAGGTGGATGCCCCCAATTTGCTAGCTGCCATGCTTGAAGATTTAAAACTATTGGTGGCTGAGTAACACCTGGTAATGTCTGGTGCACGGATGGATGTAGGGA
>JAYUYI010000187.1:0-5016 GCA_043752545.1 Thermoleptolyngbya sp. | reverse complement strand
AAAATTATAACTTGCCTAGCTTTATCGTGCCCGAAATCAACTGATCCGAATTCAATGCATGGATTTAGCGCATAGATTATGCGTAAACAGCGGATAGGCTAGGGTAAAGCCATCTATCGGCTTTGATCGGCGAACATATCTCTACCATATCTCTGTATTCCCCCCATTCCCATGCTTTCACCTTACCGCTTACTGAATTGGCTAGAACGTCGCTGGGTTGTGCCCGCCTATAGTGGTTGGGTGATTGGCGGTCTGGCGCTGTTTTTCTTTGCCGCTGCGACCAATACGATGGCAGGTTGGCTGTATGTCATGAGTGGGGTGATGATGGCGCTATTGGGAATGGCTGCTATTTTACCAGGGCGATCGCTGCAACGCCTCCAGGTGAGCCGTCGCCCGCTGGATTTAGTTTCAGTGGGTGATCTGTTGACGGTAGAATTGGCGATCGAAAACGGGGCGTCTCAACCTAAAACGTTGCTCCAGATTAAGGACATGTTGCCTTCAGATTTGGGGCATCCTCAGGTAACGGCGATTGAGTCGATTCCGGCTCAGAGTACCTACTACTGGACATATGCTTATCCAACCGAGCGCCGAGGAGTCTATCGGTGGCAGGGGGTTGAGTTGAGGACAGCCACACCCTTGGGGCTATTTTGGTGTCGGCGTCAACAGTCTGTAAAAGCTGTTGCTGTGATTTATCCTAGGGCGCTACCTTTAAGCCGCTGCCCGTTAGTCGATGAGCTGGGGCAAGATGACAGTCAGGTTAGGCAAAGTAATGCTCGTGCTCAAACTGCCGTTGAGGGGGTGACGCGCACGCTGCGTCCCTACCGATGGGGTGACCCCACTCGGCTGGTGCACTGGCGCACTAGCGCTCGCTATGGTGAATTGCGTGTGCGCGAACTAGAGACGTTTACGGGTGGGTTAGACGTGGTGATTTGCCTAGACAGTGCCTTGGGTTGGGAGGCAGAGCAGTTTGAACAGGCGGTAACAGCCGCTGCGTCGCTTTACGCCTATGCCAGCCAGCAGGGGATGCAGGTCAGCTTGTGGACGGCTGGGACGGGAATTGTGAAGGGCGATCGCACTGTGCTAAAAGCGTTAGCGGCTGTGCGCTACTGTGAAACTCCGACTGCTGATGCGCCACCGAGTAGCCCGATAATTTGGCTGACTCAAAATGCCATCAGTGTGAGCATGCTACCTCAAGGAAGTCGGTGGCTATTGTGGCCTTCTGCCCACTTCAACGCGTCTCACTCGAATGCAGCTAATCGCTCTGAATCGGGTGCGATGTCAGACGCCCTCCCTACTAGCCTCCATCCCGGCTTGGTAATCCAGCTTGATCAGCCGCTGCGGCTACAGCTTCAACTAGCGCTGCAAGGCTAGTATTTTGGGCAAAGGCAGAGTAGAACCGCTAGATTCCCGAACCGTTTAAGAACTCTTCAATGATGCGATCGCTCAATCGGCAACGCGCTGCACCCGCATCAGGGGCTGCATCCTGACGCTCGGCAGCAGTTTGACTAGAGCCACGAGTCGCATTTTCCCGCACAGATGAGGCCGAGTCGTCTATTTCAGCAAGACCACTACTCAGCAATGACAGCATTGGCGGGGTTTCAACGTTAGGCAGGGTTTCTTCTTGAAGATTTTGAACCTGACGCTCTAACGATTCAATCCGATCCACCAAGGCTCGAATCACTTGCGCTTCAGAATCTGGCAGTCTGCCATGTTCGAGTGGCTCAACTCGCCCCCCTGCGCGATAGACAATTCTCCCTGGCACCCCTACTACAGTGCAGTCTGAGGGCACATCGCGCAGCACGACCGAACCCGCTCCAATGCGGACATTATCGCCAATTTGAAGATTGCCCAACACTTTAGCTCCGGCACCCACCACTACATTCTCGCCAAGGGTGGGATGTCGTTTGCCACTTTCTTTTCCTGTACCCCCTAGGGTGACACCTTGATAGATCAACGCATAGTCGCCCACAATAGCCGTTTCTCCAATTACGACGCCCATGCCGTGGTCAATAAACACACCGCATCCAATCTGGGCACCGGGGTGAATTTCGATCCCCGTCAAAAACCGCGCTATGTGAGAGAGGAAGCGGGGAATAAAGGGTAGCCGCAGTTTAAATAGGCGATGCGCGAAGCGATGCATCACTAGAGCCTGCAACCCGGGATAACAAACTAGCACCTCTAACCAATTGCGCGCTGCGGGATCGCGCTCAAAAATAATGCGGAAGTCGGCAATTAGCGTCTTTAGCACAAGAATTTTCCCGGTTGATCTAGCAAAGGCAGTCCTTATTTTAGCGTTCAGACGGGGGCAGTTGAGGATGAAGCCAACAAGTTTCTCTACCCACTTCAACAGCGTGCGTCAATCTGTACTGACGCATGACACTGACCTAGTCGCGCAGGACGTAGCCCACCCCTCGTACAGTTTGGATCAGCCGTTTCTCATGCTGTCCTTCTAATTTTAGCCGCAGGTAGCGGATGTAGACTTCGATGATGTTGGAGTCGCCCATAAAGTCGTAGCCCCAGACTGCTTCTAGAATGCGATCGCGGGTAACGACTTGTTTGGCGTGAGCCATTAGGTGATGGAGCAAATCAAATTCTTTGGCGGTGAGTTCGATCGATCGCCCGTTCCGAAACACCTCACGGGTACGGCAGTTGAGGGTAAGGTCGTCGAATTCTAATAGATCGAGGTCAGGCGCTTGAGTGCGGCGCAAATGTGCCCGCACGCGTGCCAGGAGTTCTTCAATGCTAAATGGCTTGACCACATAATCGTCGGCTCCAGCGTCTAGTCCAGCCACGCGATCGCCAATTTCATCCTTTGCTGTCAACAAAATTACCGGAATTTTACTTCCTGTAGAGCGCAATCTGCGACATAGCTCTAGACCGGTTAAGCCAGGTAGCATCCAATCTAAAATGGCCAGATCGGGCGGCTGCTCGCGAGCCAAGGTCAGCCCACTTAACCCATCATGTGCCACGCTGACCTGGTACCCTTCACAACTTAGCTCAAGCTTGATAAAATGAGCCAGTTTCTCTTCATCTTCAACTAATAGGATTTTTGCTGTCATAGGAATCGCTTGGGAGAATCGCTTGGGAGAATCGCTTGGGGTGTGAGTAAATGTGCGTAAAAAGGGTGAGTTAAACAACCGCCAGCACAGCGCTATCGCTGCGATGTCCCGCTGGTGACTAGAGGGAGTTTTACGGTGAAGGTGCTGCCTTCGCCGATGAGAGACTGCACAGAAACCTGCCCACCCATGCCTTCTACTAGGGACTTCACAATCGCTAGCCCTAAGCCAACGCCCCCGGTCGCTCGACTGCGAGAGGGATCAGTGCGGTGAAAGGATTCAAAGACTTGCGCCTGTTCAGCTTCAGAAATACCGCTGCCGCGATCGCTCACTTGTAATAAAGCCCATGGAGCTTGATGGCGAATAGTGAGTGTAATCGGCTGATTTGCATCCGAATAATGGATCGCGTTGTCTACTAAATGCACCAGCACTCGCAGTAGATGATCGCGATCGGCGATCGCCACTAGAGGCGTAGGGGCATGAATTTGAAGCGATCGCTGCTTGAACTGCTCGGTCATTCGCACTAAGTCTGTTACGACATCATTCAACGCCACGGGTTGCAACGTAAACAAAACAGCACTGTTGTTGGTGCGCGCTAGTTCCAGCAAGCTTTGCAATAGCTCAATTGTGCGTTCTGTTTCGGATGCTGCAATGGAAAGGGCGGTTTGCTGCGCTTCCGTTAGATTGGGACCTCGTTTGAGCGTGCTTTGCAGGTAGCCATAAACCAGACTAAGAGGAGTGCGCAGTTCGTGGGAGACGTTGCTGGTAAACGTGCGCTGTTGCTCAGCAGCATTGGAGAGCCGCTCTAATAACTGATTACAGGTATGAGCCAACTCTTGCACTTCGGTAGGCATCCGCGAGGGGTCGAGTCGGGGCGAATTGAGATTGCCGCTGGCGTAAGATTCTGCCAACTGATTGGCCTGTCTTAGGGGATGGAGCGATCGCCAGACAATCCAGGCCACAACTGCGCTCAGAAGGGCGATCGCCACCCCTGCCGTCACCATCAAGTTGCTGTTTAAGTCAGTCAACATTTGATAGTCACGCGTCACGTCTTGGGCAACGTAGAGGTGCCCCCAAACCTTGCCTTGGCTCGTCAGTGGATAAGTACACCAAATTAGGTGCTGCCCATCTACGCTCAAAGTCTGTGGCTGTTCCGACAGTGCTGTTAATTTCATCAGCGTTTGATAGTTGGGCGAGGCGCTCAGACTGAGCGATCGCGCCACCACCGATGTCTCTGCATCTCCTAGTGCGGGAGGGCTGACCTGACGGATCCATAGCCAGGTATCTGCTGAAGCAAGCTGATCCATGACAGCTTGCACCTGCGTCATGGATCCCGTCTTGAGGGCGATCGCTCCATCATGCAGCTGCAGCTGCAGATCAGCAGTTAACTGCTCGGTCACTGTCGCCAATCTCTCTCGATAGTCTGCCAACAGCATTTGCTCGGTCTTCCAACTCATCCAGCGTGCCGTAACCCCTAGTCCACCAGTCAGCGAAATAATAATTCCTAAGGTCAAGCGAAATTGCAACGATGAAAGAGGCAAACTCCTGCGTTTTAACTGAAACCATTGGAGGGGAAACTGGGGCAGGCTCATGCAACGGTGGGTAGAAAAGGAATGAAAACTAGCATAAGGCTGATCGTTTAGATTAAGTCGGTATGCAGGATTAGTGTCGAATCACCCATGCAGGGCTGAGTAACACCAAAACGGAGATACTACTCCGGTATCTAGTGCGCTGCTCAAGTTCAAGCTTAGAGATTAAGGAACAGTTCTAATCTAGTGGGTACATGCCAGAGGCGAATGAGTTTTTCCTGAGTGATCTAGAAACCTTTCCTGAGAAGCTAGGAATCTTATCCGCCAAGGCGGAGCTAATCACAATCACAGTCAACCTAAAACCTCAACAGCGCATGGCTTATGGGGTACAGGTTTTTGGAAGTAAATGCAAAATAAATCTCCTTCACGAA
>JAYUYI010000186.1:0-5017 GCA_043752545.1 Thermoleptolyngbya sp. | reverse complement strand
TTCAGCCAATGATTCTTAAAAAACTGAGCAGTGAGTCTAGCAGCCCTGGAAAAGCTGTAGAGCAATCTAAATTCGCAAACTAAATCCGCAAAATCAGCCGTGCTACGGTGAGGTAAATAAAGACACCCAGAACATCTACGAAAGTGGTAATAAACGGGGCAGACATTAGGGCGGGATCGAAGCCAATGGTTTGAAACAAGAAGGGGAGAGCTGAACCTGCTAGCGATGCCAGGATCGAGATCGACACTAAACTAATTCCAACGGCGATCGCCACTGCCAAATTTCCTTGCAGTAAGTATGCCCAGACCAGCACGACCGCTCCTAGCATTAAACCCAAAAAGGCTCCGGCGATCGCCTCGCGTCGAATCACGCCAAAGGCATTGCTCAACCGAATTTCATCTGTGTTTAAGCCGCGAATGACAACAGTAGACGACTGGGCCCCCACGTTGCCACCTGTCCCAATCAAGAGGGGAATGAATGCCGCTAGCGAGACGACTTGTGCCAACACATCTTGCTGGCTGCGGATGACGGCACTGGTAGCGGTGTTGGTAATCAGCAGCACAAACAGCCACACGACCCGTCGTCGAGCAACGATTAACAAATTGGTCTGAAAATAGCTAGCATCGCCCGTCTCCAACCCACCCAGTTTGTAGATATCTTCGGTCGCCTCCGCTTCTAAAACGTCTAGCACGTCATCGACCGTGATAATCCCCACTAGGCGCTGTTCCGCATCGACTACGGGTAGCGCCAAGAAGTCGTAGCGCTGGATCAAGCGAGCTACTTCTTCTTGGTCGGTATCGGTTTGCACGTAGACCACATCGCGCACCATGACGTTGGCAATCTTTTGCTCTGGCTGAGCAATTACCAGCGATCGCAGTGACAAGATACCTGTTAAGCGCCGAGCGGCATCGGTGACGTAGAGGTAGTAAATTGTTTCACTGACGCTGGCTAAACTGCGGATCCGCTCTAGCGCTTTGGCCACGTCCCAGGCTTCTTCGAGCGCCACATATTCGGGCGTCATAATCCGTCCGGCAGTGTCTGGCTCGTAGCCAAGCAGCAGCGCTGTCGCGCCCCGTTCTTCGGGGCTAAGCTGGCTGAGCAGACGAGACACTACTTTGGCAGGCAGTTCATCAAACAGCCGCACCCGGTCGTCAGGCGACATTTTATCGACGATATCCAACACATCTTGCCGCCGCAGCTCTTGAATCAGTGCCTGCTGGACACCTGTGTCGAGATATTCGTAGACCTGGATGGCTCCGCTTTTTGACAGCAAGCGAAAAGCGATCGCCTGCATGGTTTCTGGCAAGCCTTCGATGGCTTCGGCAATATCCGCAGGTTGAACGGGTACCAGTAGAGCCTTTGCTCCCTGGAGGTTATTTTGTTCCAGCAGTCCTTGGAGTTGCGATCGCACTAGCTCCTGCAACTCTTTGCGAGAAAATGTCTGGGCAGTCGGTAATTCGTCGTCGGTAAATGCCAATGTCGTAGGTTTACAAAATGTTAGGGTCTGACATCAGTCTATAGGACTGACGCAATCGAATGATTCTGTCCGGGCGACGTCGAAATCAGCGCCTGTTTTTGTCTCCTGGATTCTAATTCTGGGTAGCTATTGGCACAGGCTGCTCCCACTCCCTTATCCTGGTAGATAGAACTGGAGAAATTGCCATGACTGAGCCAATGACCTATCAGGGACAGTTTGGAGAATTCACGATTACGAATAGCGATCGCCAAGGCGTCGTCATTTACCGGGCGGGGCTAATGGTGGCCGCGCTATGTTTTGCGGCGGGCGTGGCGTTGGTGGTGGGGCAAGGGGGCGATCGCACCGTTCTGCACCTGCTGTCGCTGCTCTATACGGTCTTTTTGCTGGCCTTAGGGGTGAGCTTGCTTACCATCCATATTTATATGGGCGTGCTGCACCGAGCGCTTCAGGTGTGTTGGCTGGTGGGCGTTGGGGCGGCGATCGCAGTGTCGCATGGTGATCCCGACCCGTTTGTGCTTACGGTCTATCAGCATCCGCTAACGCTGTTGGGCGTTGGTTTTACCTTTGTAGCGCTGACAGGAATTTTCTTTAAGGAAGCGGTTTGCTTTAATCGGCTCGAAACCAAATTTTTAACGCCGTTGGTGCCGGTGCTGCTGCTAGGACATTTGACGGGCATTTTGCCGTTGACAGTAGAGCGAGGGCTTTTAGTCGCTTGGGCGGGGCTAATGCTGATTTTTGCCGTGCGTAAGGTAATTCAGCCGCTCCCGCCCGACATTGGCGATAAGAGCGTATTTGAGTATTTGAAGCAAGCGCGATCGCCCGCTAACGTTGGTTAGTCCAGAAAAAAGTTAGGCCAGAAAAACCGTAGGGACACGGTATGCCGTGTCCCTGCGAAAGTTACTGAATCAACCGGGGGAGTTTACTAACGTTTAGAGGGTACGGCTTCCGCATCGGGTGACCATTCTGTGTGGAATGTCCCGGCTTTGTCGATCCGCTCGTAAGTGTGTGCCCCAAAGTAGTCGCGCTGTGCCTGTGTTAGGTTCTGCGGCAGAGCCGCTCGGCGGTAGCTGTCGAAATAATCGAGCGAGGCGCTGAAAGCAGGCACTGGAATGCCCAGCTTTGCAGCAGTCATGATTACTTCGCGCCAAGCACTTTGCCGATCCAGAATGGTTTGTTTAAACTCTGGAGCTAGCAATAGGTTGGGCAACGCTGGGTTTTCATCGTAGGCGTGCTTAATCTTGTTCAAGAAGCGCGCTCGAATAATACAGCCGCCCTTCCAAATCCGCGCCATTTCACCCAAGTCGAGATTGTAGTTATAGTCCTGAGACGCTTTGGCTAGCAGCGCCATGCCTTGGGCGTAGGAGCAAATCTTAGAGCAGTAGAGCGCGTCACGCACCATCTTCACAAAGGCTTTAATGTCGCCTTCGTAGGTGCCCGTTGGCCCCGTTAGCTCCTTAGATGCGGCCACCCGCTCTGTCTTAATCGACGAGATAATCCGAGAATTTACGGCCGCAATGATGGTTGGGATACTGACACCCAGCTCCAGCGCGCTCATCACCGTCCAGCGACCTGTGCCCTTTTGCCCTGCGGCATCCATGACCAAATCGACCAGTGGTGTGCCAGTCTCGGGATCGATCTTTTTAAAGATATCGGCAGTAATTTCAATCAAGAAGGAATCGAGTTCATCGGTCGTATTCCACTCGGTGAAAATCTCGTGCAGTTGAGCCGCCGATAGCCCTGCCGCATTGCGCAATAGATCGTAGGCTTCAGCAATCAGCTGCATGTCGCCATACTCAATGCCGTTGTGCACCATTTTTACATAGTGCCCAGATCCGCCAGGGCCAATGTAGGTAACGCAAGGCCCGTCATCGACTTGGGCGGCAATTTTGGTGACGATGGGTTCAATCTCGCGATAGGCGGCTTCAGTGCCACCCGGCATCAGACTCGGCCCGTTGAGCGCGCCCTCTTCTCCACCGCTAACGCCCATTCCAATAAAGCGCAACCCGGTCGATTCTAGGGTCTTAACGCGACGTTCAGTGTCTTCATAGAGGGAGTTGCCGCCGTCAATGATCATATCTCCTGGGTCTAGCAGAGGCTTGAGTTGGTCAATCACGGCATCCACTGGCCCACCGGCTTTAACCATGATCATGATTCTGCGAGGGCGCTCTAGGGCTTGGACAAAATCGGGCAGCGAGTATGCCGCCACAAAGTTTTTGCCCTGTGCTCGGGTGTTCATGAACGCTTCTGTGACCGAGGCGGTGCGGTTGTACACTGCGACGGGAAATCCGTTGCGCTCAACGTTGAGCGCCAAGTTTTCTCCCATGACTGCCAGACCGATTAAACCAAAGCTTTGTGCCATAAAATTTGCCTACTTGTTTACTGCTGGTTACTGCTGAGACGATGTCTCAACGTAAATCAATGGGACGTGCTGATAGAAGGTGATGTAAACAGAGTAATCATCTTTTCCTAGAAGCAAGGTAGCTCAAAGATTTTCTTTATGCCAGGGAGCGGGTAGCTGGGGTAGGAGCTTACAAATTAGTCCAACGGCAGGTCAACGAAGCGGAACTCTGGACTATAGACTAAAGCTCTAGGCTTAAAGCTATGTAGGTACAGTTTGGAGCCTGATATCAACGCCTTTGGTTTGAAGTCTCCCATGCAGCCAAAATACTCTATCGTTGTGCCGACTTACAACGAAGAAGCCAATATTTCCGAACTTTATCGCCGCGTCAGTGCTGTTATGGATCGACTGGATGGGGTGGCAGAACTCGTATTGGTGGATGATGGCAGCCGCGATCGCACCCTGCCGCTGATCCGCCAACTGCGCGAGTACGATGCCCGTGTCTGCTACCTCAGTTTTGCCCGCAACTTTGGCCACCAAATTGCCGTCACCGCTGGCTTGAATGTGGCTCGAGGGCAAGTGGTGGTAACAATGGATGCCGACTTGCAAGACCCGCCTGAGCTGATTTTGGAGATGGTGCGTGAATGGCAACAGGGCTATCAGGTGGTCTACGCCCGCCGCACGCAAAGAAAACAGGAAAGCTGGCTCAAGCGCACCACTGCCTATGGCTTCTACCGCCTGCTGCGCACCTTGGCAGATGTTGAAATTCCAACGGACACGGGTGACTTTTGCCTAATGGATCGAAGTGTCGTAGATTTGCTCAACCACATGCCAGAACGCAACCGCTACATTCGCGGGCTGCGAGCCTGGGTCGGGTTTCGGCAAACCGCCGTGCAGTTTGAACGCGATCCCCGCTTTGCTGGAGCAGTGAAGTACACGTTTCGCAAGTCTTTGGCGCTGGCGATTAATGGCCTGGTATCGTTCTCAATTGTGCCCTTGCGCCTTTCTACGTATATGGGCTTAATCGCGGCGGCGATCGCCCTCCTGATGATGTTTCTGGTGCTTTACTGGCGCATCTTTGAACCAAAGTCGCCGCTGACGGGTTTTGCGACTATAGCCCTGGCCATTTTCTTTTTGGGCGCTGTCCAGCTGATCTGCATCGGCATTTTAGGAGAATATATTGGGCGGATTTACGAAGAGGT
>JAYUYI010000185.1:0-1908 GCA_043752545.1 Thermoleptolyngbya sp. | reverse complement strand
CCACCTGGATCAGCGGGGTGTCAGAGGGGAGCGCCACACCATTGACCGCTGGAACCAACGGGTTCTGCTGAGCGCCACCTTGCCGGAAGTTCACCAACGTCGCGTTCTGGCTAGCCGCAGTATCGGCAAAATTTACCAAGGTTGCAGCTCCAGCCTGTGCCGCTGGCGCTGCAACACTGCTGCCAATCCAGTAGCCAACCTGACTGGCGGAATCCTTTTGAATTTCACCAAGGGCAACGGGACGAGCGCGTCCCGTTGCTGACAACAACGTCCCGACTGCAATCCCCATCGCGAGCTGCACCACGAACCACGCCAGCACCACAACCCCAAGGGTTGCGACCGGGCGTTTCATCCCACAAGACAGCAAATTTAGGAGCGTATCTTTGGCGGCCCATCGGTTGGTGTCGGGGCAAAAATCGTAAAGACCCCGGATCGCTACCCCATCACCCCCGACGACCACGGGGGTACCATCGCGGCGATACATCAACGTACCGTTAACGTGTTGAGCCGTGCCATTCAATCCCTTGCCGTTGTGCTGAGGCTGCTGTGGTTGCAGGGGCTGTCCATTGTGGTTAACCAGACTCATATTTAGCCTCTTGTGAAAAAACATCTTGTGAGAAAACAGAATAGGGCTACGTCCATCCGACTGGAGGCAGCTAATCTTCCTCCACGGCGCGATCGCTCACGCTGGCACATCGGGTTGTTCTAAGCTTTGAGCTGCACGACGTTGTCGCGCTTTATGAATGGCCTGAAGTCGTGCCCCTTAGGAGCCTGCATCCAAACCGGAATTTCAATCTGGATCGGTTTTGCCCGATCTGGGCAATGCAGCAGGGCTTGCCCAGCACACCGCAGCTTGCCCGGTACGCTGGGGTCGTGCTTTGCAGACGTTTCAATTTTGTAAAGCTGACGATTCATGGCGTCTTTGCGGCCATGCATTGCTGCGCCGCCATTCATCGCGTTGGTATCACCGTGGCTGACCTGCCGGATCGACATATTGGCCTGCCGGAGGAACTGTTGCTGAACTCCAATCAGGCTGCTCATGATTTCTGCATCAACCCAGTCGCCCCAATCGCTCATCTCGTCGCACAAGAGCGCCCAGTGCGGTTCATTAAGCAGCGGATCGTAGCCCTTGATCAGACCCCGGTCTTCTAGTCGCCGTTTTGCTTCTCGGACAAACTCCGAAATGCCCTCCTCGGCCTCTTTGTACTTCAGCCCCCTCCCGTAGACCTTGATCCCATCAAAGTCGTCCGCTCGCGCCATTGGGTTGATTACCATGACGCGATCGCCCCGTTTGACATGCTCCAACCCAAACCACGCCAACTTGCTAGATTTGCCGCTGCCCTGAGGGCCATAGATCCGGATGCAAGGAGCATCCAACAGTTCAAACAAATGCCTGTACCGTGGATCAGCAGAATGGTCAATGGTTTTGGGCTTTGGCGCTGGTGCTGGCTCCGGCGGCTTTTCTTCCATCTTGGTAGATGTTCCAGAACCATTCATGTTTTGCAGGTCGGGTGGCAGCTCTACCGTCAAGTCTTCAACCTGAATCGGTAGACCCAGGCGCGATCGCCATTGCGTTCCGTAGTGCCGCTGCAACTCGTGCTGCATTGATGGGCTAAGGAGTGCGCCGCGTTCGGCCTGATCCAGCAGTGCAGATAACTCCTGTTCCAACGAGGCGGACTGATGCGACTGGCCTTTGGACTGAAGATCAATTGACCCGCAGGCCGCCAGCCCCATGCCAATGAGCGCTAGCCCGATCGCCGGTGCTATTCCCTGGTTTTGCTCTTGAATCTGTACTGGCAGCACCCCGGTTTGCGATAGAGCCATGGGGGCACCATCAGGCAAAACCACCTGAGTGTTTTTCCCCTTGGACGCGATCACGCACGCCAGAATTAGGCAAAGTGTTGCCCC
>JAYUYI010000184.1:0-1913 GCA_043752545.1 Thermoleptolyngbya sp. | reverse complement strand
TCACCTCTGAGCATTAGTCCACTCCCCTATCTGCTGCTTCCCGTCCCTGAGCCTCCAAGTAGGCAACCCCACCCCAAACAGCTGTCGCATCAGCTCATAGTCCACTCCGCCGTTGCGCCACCGCTCAATCTCCACTTCCTCTGCACGAGTTACCCGCACCTCCCCCACTTTGCGGGCAGAAGCCCCCTGCTCAGTCCGCTCCACCTCCACCTCCACCTCCGTCCACGGGCTGCCCTGAACCAAAGCCTCCGCACCCTTCAAGATAAATAGCCGTAACCATCCAGAACGGGTTCCACGTCCCTAGGGCAGCGGCACCAATCTTCCAGCATCTTGAAGCATCTGTTGAGCTAACCGGAACTGATAAAGGCGGTTATAGCCCTTTCCTGAACCAGTCGGACGACCTGCCCTGAGCTTAAAGCCTCCAAAAGAGTTATTGAAGATGGAGGCGTCGCCTGCGTAGACCCCATAATATTTTCGGTGCCCATCGAAAACGGCACCTACGTTTGAGATCCAGCGCAAATTACTCGGTAGCTGTTCCCAGTAGATGATGGTTCGCTCTGGGACTAGAAGGATCTGCTATCCTCGCACCTTTTCCGTTGGCTTCAAGGCAGAGACAAAGCGCTCTTGCACGCGCTGTCTGTATTGCTCAACTTTGATATCCAATGGCAGACTCTCTAAAGCTGCCTCTGGAACCCGCTCAAAACCACCCGAAGACTGCATAGTTGCAACTTGTTAAATCAGGATTACTCAGTGAAAGTTCAACAGGGGAGATAGCGTATCAATCAGCGTTCGCTCTAGCTCGATCCTGTAGCTGCCCTGAGCGCTAAAGGCGGGCGGCTCTGCGTAAAAGTAGAATCTCATCTCGATCAGGTGTTGCTGAAAGGCTCTGAGGTCAATCATCTTTTCGTGGCCGCGCCATCGGTTCGCAAAGTTATCGGTTTCTCCGACATAAAGCAGGTGGATAAATCGCTGCGATCTCTGGTTGGCATCGACCCACACGGGCAATCGCTCGGAGATTTTGCACTGTTTGCTGCGGTGTGAACAATTGGCAAGCTGAAGTGATGAGGAAACAGGACAGCGCTGATGGCATACAGTCCGGCGAGTCTTGGCAGATAGCGTTGCTCAAAGGTAAACCGCAGTTGACCACCCAACATGAACTGGGTAAAGGAAATCTCTCTCCAGCATTCTGTAATCCATTCTTGATAGCAAGCGGCGCAGACCCGTGGGCGGTCACCTGGTAACTCATCAAGAAATGGTGATTCTACACGGATTTATGGCTGGGTAACGTTAACCGTATCAACGAAACGGTACCGCTGGCCCACCATTTCCCGACACCGGGGGCTGGGGTTTGATCGTGACGAACGGGTCAATAAAGTTTCCCCCTTCTCTAATTTCGTAATGCAGATGTGGCCCCTTGCTGCGACCCGTGTTGCCCATGACCCCAAGGCGCTGCCCACGCTTGACCTGAACGCCGACCTGGATGTCAGGTTCAACGTTAGCGAGGTGGGCGTAGCGGGTTTCATAGCGCTTGCCATTTAGGTTGTGTTCAACGAACACCCGGTTGCCATAGCTGCCGCCACAGCCACTGTCACCCACCCGACAGCTCCGCACCACATCCCTGACGATGCCATCGGCGGATGACACGATCGTTAGGTTTTGGCCAGACAAGTCAACCCCTCGATGATTGGATCGGCTAGAGGGTCGCCAACCCATGCGAGACGTGCAGTAGTTGTCCATGCAGGGGTTGGCAAAATCTCCCTCGGTGGAGGTCGGCGCGATGGGGGCGGGCGCTATCCCTTGGGTGCTGTCGTGCAGGAACACATCAGGGGATGGCGCAGCTGGGTCGGGTTTGTAGCCGTAGAGATCTGCCTGAATGCCGCCGGGGGCGAGGGGATAGAAAATAATTTCATCGC
>JAYUYI010000183.1:0-1914 GCA_043752545.1 Thermoleptolyngbya sp. | reverse complement strand
GAATCTCCGACTATGAGATTGGAGATACCCGCATTGGTGCATTTATTGACGATGCGGCCTTTAGTGCAGAACTGTCATACCGGATTAATTTCAGCGACAACATTTCGCTGACGCTGGGTGTAATCTGGACGATCGATCCAGGTAACAACAACGACAACTCCGATACGTTCTTGGGCGTGCTGAGAACCACGTTCTACTTCTAACGGTTGCCGTCCATTCAAAGACGGGTAGGGGGTTTGGCAGGGCTAATCTCCTACCCGTCTCATTTCGCTCTTAAGGCCGTAAATGAGTACAGCGCCAGCGCTAGCCAGATGCAGCTAAAGGTAACAGCATGGGTAGCCGTAAATGGCTCATGATAAAGAAACACGCCTAGCAGCAGCTGCAAACTGGGAGCCATGTACTGAAAAAATCCTAGTGTTGAAAGCTGCATGCGCTTAGCGGCATTGTTGAACCACAGCAGCGGCATTGACGTGACAATCCCGGCTCCCATGAACAGCAGCAGGGTCGGCCAACCCATGCCCAAATGCCCACTCCCAGTTGCTGCCCCATAGCCCACCAAGATTAGCGCCAGCGGGGCAATCAACAGCGTTTCCATCGCTAATCCCACCATTGGCGAAACCGCTACTACTTTTCGCAGCAGGCCATACACTGCAAATGAGCAGGCAAGCGCTAAGGCAATCCACGGCACTGCGCCAAACTGCCAAATAAAATTAGCTACCCCAACAGCGGCTAATAGCACTGCTAATTTTTGCCCACGCTGTAGCCGCTCTTTGAGAAACACAAAGCCCAGCAGCACACTGACTAAGGGATTGATAAAGTAGCCCAGGCTGGTTTCAACGACGCGATCGCTATTCACGCCGTAGACATAAAGTCCCCAATTAAACGCCAGCAGCAACGCGGTAGCCAGCAACACCCCTAGTCGTTGGCGATCGCCCCACAGCTGCGTAAACTCTTGCTGGCGATGTTGTAACACCAGTAGCCCGCCTAAAAACACCAAAGACCAGATAATTCGATGGCTGACCACTTCAGCAGGCGGAATCTGGCCAAAAAATTTCCAGTAAATGGGCAGCAATCCCCAAGCGGTATAGGCTGACACCGCATAGATCGCACCTGCTCCAATCAGGGGAGGTGAAGCGGGCGGTGAAGGCGGGTTGGTGTTCAAAAGACGTAACCGAGTGGTAGAGCCATAGCATCTGGATTTTCGCTGCAATTGTACCTATCGCGCAGCCTCCAGTAGGATGGTATTCCTGGGCAGGGGCGAAGGCGTAGCTCCCAGAGGATAAGCAATCTTACGGATCTCAGCGATTCTCTCAGTCATTAGCAAACGATTCTCTCAATTCATTTACAAAATTGTTTGCCAGTTATGCCAAGTATCCGCTATAGTTGAAAAGGCGATAACGACGCGGGATAGAGCAGTCTGGTAGCTCGTCGGGCTCATAACCCGAAGGTCAGTGGTTCAAATCCACTTCCCGCCACCACATCAAGCCAAAGCAAATAAAAAGGCTCTGTTTTTACGGAGCCTTTTTATTTGCTTTATCCTCTCCAGCATTTGCGGTATTCACTACCTGTTTGAGGGCGCATTCCATCAGTAAAATAGAACCTATGGACATGAGAAGGCGGCGTAACAACCATGGTTCTGAAGCTACAGCGACCGATTCTGGTAGGTGGATTGGGGTTAACGGCGAGTGCCTGGTTGCTTCAGTTGGGACATCCCAGCGGCGCTCATTTGGGTGAAACGATTGTGTGGGGTGCGATGGCGGTAGGCGGCGGCCTGTGGTGGCTGAAGCAAAAAAACCAGACGCCGCTAGATTTGTCTGCTGCAAATACGGTAATTGAGCGGGCAACGGTCGAACAGTCGCTGGCCGCGATCGCCCCGCTCCTAGCTCATTTAGAAACTGAGCTGCCTGCCCCAAC
>JAYUYI010000182.1:0-1916 GCA_043752545.1 Thermoleptolyngbya sp. | reverse complement strand
CCAGCGATCGCGGCTACATGCTTCTCAATCGATTCCGACTCGCCTGTAAAAGCCGCTTCTTGGGTACGCAGATTAGTACTTTCCAATAGCCGACAATCGGCGGGTACTTGGTCGCCGTCTTCCAACTGCACCACATCACCCACCACTAGCTCACGGGCTAACACCTGTTCCCACTGCGCCTCTCGCCACACCCGCGCCTTGGGTACAGCCATCTTTTTCAGCGCGGCAAACTCTTTCCCGGCGCGATACTCTTGCGTAAAGCCCAGCACCGCATTAAACACAACGATCGCCATAATCGCTAGAGCATCTTCAAAATCGCCCAGCAGTGCCGATGCCGCCGCAGCCACAATCAGCACGACCACTGCTGTGGCCTTTAGCTGATCCCACACCATGAGCCAGGGGCTTTTCAGGGATGGCTCTGTCAGTTCGTTTGCCCCGTTTTGAGCAAGTCTGCGCTCTACTTCGGCATGACTTAGACCAGTTGTATCAGAGGTGCCGAGTTGGGCTAAAACTTGCGTTGCGTCTTGTTGGTACCAGTCGCTCATTAGGGTTCAGTGCCGTTGTAGCGCCTTGCGCTGAAGTGGGGAAAGAGTGCTAACTGTGAAATCTAAGCGGCTAAAGAGCATCCCAAAATACCTGCTCTTCTAAAACAGCTCACCATTAAGAGTAAACCACATAGCTCGTTTATCCCGACTACACCATAGGTTTGATTGATGATCTTGAAGATGCTAATGGGGAGCCGCAGCCACCAGGACAGGGATCTGCTGTAAAAAGTTTTTGAGCAGGTGTTTGCCTTCTACCGTCAGAATGCTTTCTGGATGAAACTGCACGCCTTGGATGTGGGGATATTGGCGGTGGCGCACGCCCATGATGGTGCCGTCGTCTACCCACGCAGTAATTTCTAGCGTGTCGGGGCAGGTGGGGCGATCGATTACCAGGCTATGGTAGCGGGTTGCCGTCATCGGATTAGACATGCCCTCAAACACACCGACGCCTGTGTGATGAATTTGGGACGTTTTACCATGCATTAGCTCCTGCGCCGATGTAATGGTGCCGCCAAACATGAGACCAATGCCCTGATGCCCCAGGCAGACTCCCAGTAATGGAATGGTAGGGCCAAGCTGTCGAATTACAGCGGGCGAGATTCCGGCATCTTCTGGGCGGCCAGGACCCGGTGAAATGACGATCGCGTCGGGCTGCAACTGCCGAATTTCTTCTACGGTGATTTGGTCATTGCGAACCACTCTTACCTCTTTTGCTACGGGTAGCTCTGCGCCTAACTCACCCAGATATTGCACCAGATTGTAGGTAAAGCTGTCGTAGTTGTCAATTACAAGAAGCATGAGCAGTGGTGGTCAAGGGTAATGGGTAACAGATGAAGCACTTAAACTTTAAAGCACTACAGCTACAAAATAAAAAAATAGTTGAACTGAGTCGCCATCAGCGTTAGCAAGGGGGGAAATAGCAGAGACCCTGCAACCAAAACGGCGGCGATCGCGGCCATTAAAACGGCTCCAGCGGCGCAGTCTTTGGCTGTTTTGGCTAGCTCGTGATAGGTTTGCTTGACGGTTAAATCGACGACTGATTCTAGCGCTGTGTTCAGTAGCTCCATCGTGAGGACTAAGCCGCTCGTCAGGCCAATGATGGCAATTTCGGCCTGACTTAGCTGCAAGAAAATCGCTAGGGCGATCGCCACACTGCCGACTAGTAAATGAATCCGAAAGTTGCGCTGAGTATGAAACGCATAGCTTAGACCTGCCCAGGCATACTTAAAACTGACGAGCAGGCTGGGAGCAATTTTCCACGCTAGCTCTCGGTTTGGCTGAATAAATGCCTTATGAGGTGAGGAACCAGGATGAGGTGAGGAGCCAGGAGGACTAAGTGGAGTCTCAGTTGAGATGGGTTGAGTCATAGCC
>JAYUYI010000181.1:0-1920 GCA_043752545.1 Thermoleptolyngbya sp. | reverse complement strand
GTGTGGCCATCGGGGCTAAAGGCCACCGAGCTAACCCAGTGAGGGTGGCCAGTCAGCACCTGCAACGCCTCACCTGTTTTTGCATCCCACAGCCGCACGGTGCCGTCGTAGCTGGCGCTGGCCAGCAGCAAGGGGTGAGCGGTGGGCGGGACGGGGTCTGGTGAAAATGCCACCGACCGGACTTCATCGGTGTGGCCGTTGAGGGTATGCAGCAGCTCTGCGGTGCGCAAATGCCAAACCCGCACCAGGTGGTCTTCGCTGCCTGTGGCCAGGAATTGGCCATCGGGTGAAAAGGCAACGGAAAAAACGCGATCGCTATAGCCCGCCAGCGTCCGCAGACACTCTCCCGTCTGCACATCCCACAGCCGCACGCTGCGGTTGGCCGTACTGGCCAGGATGCGGCCATCGGGGCTAAAGGCCACCGACCACACCCAGCCCTCATCAATCTTCAAGCTCAATAGCTGCTTGCTATCGGCCACTTGCCAGAGATGAATTTCGTGGTTCACATCACCCGTTGCCAGCAGCTTGCCATCGGGGCTAAAGGCGATCGCCAAAATCTGACTAAAGGTTTCGGTAAACACCGACTTAGACAAGTCTGCCCCGCTGAAATTGGTTCCGTGCAAATTGACCCGCCGCAGGTAGGCATTCCACACCGCCAGCCCCGAAAAATCCCACCCAGTCAGGTCAGTGCCCATCTGGCACAGCAGATTTAATATATTTCCTCCTGCATAGCCTTTAGGCGATCGCGATGACTGCCGCTGCAACGCCACCAGCACATCCCGCAGCTGGCTCTCCACCTCGGCGCGAGTGTAAGTCGCCAACAGGCGATCAACAATCGGCTGCAAAATTAGCCGAGTCTGGGTCTCGCGAATATAGTCCTTCGTCTGCGCCAACAGCAACGCATGGGACTGCAGAACTCCCAACCCAGCTAGACCGCCAGATTCATCCTGCCGCATGCCGCCTACTGCTGCGCAGAAGCAAGCTACATCCTTCCGTTTAATTTCTCCACAAACCCGCTCAATCAGCCGCTCGGTGACATATTCCATCACGGCGGGTTGGAGCGTGAACCGCGTTTGGGTCTTTTCGGTGAAGCGGGGAGTGGTTTTGTCGATCAAGCAACGGCGTTCCAGCGAGGTCATTGCCTCCAGCAAATCTCCTAGCCCAATCGGTGGGGCAAAGTGAGCGCGCAGTTGGGAAAGGGTGATGGGTTTGCGGGCGATCGCCAGCCAGTCCATCACCTGCTGCTCTGGCTCCGACAGGCGATTAAGCTGCTGCGCCAGCAGGTCGCGAATGTCGCCAAATACCGACGTGCCATTGTGCAGACAGCCGAGAAAGTCGCCGATTTCGCCATCAAACAGGTCTTGAATCACCGGAGCCAGCATTTTTAGCGCCAGTGGATTGCCGGCATAGTGGTCGGTTAGGGTTTGCCACTCGGCGGCTGATCCGGTAAAGTCGCCTTTGAGGCTGAACAGTTCTTGCCCGACTTCGACAGGCAGTCCCGTCAGCCGCAGGCAGCGAATCGGCAAACCCTCACCTTCTTTGGCGGCCAAGCTACCGGGTTTCTCACGGCTGGTGAGCACCACAGTGCTTTGGTGGTCGGCTTCCCCCACACATCGCAGCAGTTGCCCGTAGCCTTCATAGCCCGCCAGGTAACCGCCGCCGCGATCGCCCTGCCGCATCACGGTTTCACCATTGTCCAAAATAATCAGACAGCGGTGCTGACGTAGGTAGTGCAGCAGTCGCCGGATCCGTTCATCTAGGGTTTCCGGTAGCTCTACTTCTTGCCGATTAGAGAGAATCTGCACCAGATCGCTCAGCAGTTCTTGAATCGGGGGAGCATTGCGCAGCGATCGCCAGATCACATACTGAAAGGGATACAGGGTTCCATTCTGCTCCCCGCCATTCCGTTCCCCGTCATTG
>JAYUYI010000180.1:0-5050 GCA_043752545.1 Thermoleptolyngbya sp. | reverse complement strand
CGTCCTCCTGGGTCTTCCAGCCCTTAGTGCGGCGAGCGGCTTCAATTTTGGCTTTTCCTTGTTTCGATGCCATCAGTGAAGGTCGCCGTCCCATAGATTGATTCCTTAGCGGTGGTTTTTAGACTGTGATGCCTTAATTCTGGCGTGCTGAGCCAGCTTAGGGAAGGGGGGTGCTAGGGCTGAGCCAACTGGTGAGCTTTTTACTGTGCTTAAAGTGTATCTGGTGGAACCCAGTCAGGTCGCGGATGCTACATGCATAGACCACACACAAACGCCCCCGGCACCGCCTCCTATGAACAGCATCCTACCCGTCTCAACTGCCTTTAAATTCAACGCTGATGCTGCCAATGAGTCTGGGTTGGCCGCCCAGGCAATCAGTGACATCACTCAACTGGGCTGTCTGTTACTTAATCAAAATCTGATCTCGGCAGCTCAATTGCAAACCACGCTGATGACCCAAGCCATTTGCGGCGTGAGACTGGGCGACCTGTTGCTGGAGGCAAAGCTGATTTCTGCGGAGCAACTTGAGCGCGCCTTGCGAGAGCAGGCCATCCGCCGCAAGGGGCATTGGGTGATCTAGACCGCTTGCGCTGTGGCTTTAAACCACCGTTCAAATATGAACGTTTCGGGTGCAGCACACCTGAAGGCTCAATCTTCCACCAGACTTCTCAGCCATATTCATCTAGGAAAATACAATGACTGCCTATACCGACGCGTTTGGTGACACCTTTGGATTTAGCGATATTCAGCCCGATATTGAGCAAGTTAAAGGGGTTTTGATTGATGACAATTTGGTGATATCAATCGATTTCTTTACGCCGATCGCGGCTCCTTCCACATTCTTACCCGAAGCGGTATTTGGGTTGATTGATTTAGATCTGGATCAAGATGCCTCAACCGGATTTGCATCTTACCAAAGTATCTTTTCTCCCTTTGGCCAGCAGGGTGGAGCCTTAGGATCTGAAATTATCATCGACTTGTTTAGCCAACAGTTCAACTTTTACACGGTTAATTTGCTCAATTCTGCTGATTTTTCGATTATTGGCCAAGCTCCTATTTTCTACGGTTCAGACTCGCTGCAAATTCAAGTGCCTTTAAGCCTACTAGGGGATGATGGAGCCTTAAACTTTAGTACCATCGTCGGCGGAGCGTTTGGAGTGACCGATGCCGCACCCGATACGGCGATCGCCGTCACCAGTGCCGCTAGCCTGGAATCCAATCCGAACGATACCCTGGCAACTGCGATCGATCTAGCGTTGAATCCTAATCAAGATGGAGCCTATAGTATTGTCGATGCCATTGGTAATAATCCAACTGTTGCTCCAGGTTTAGATGTCGATTTTTTCCAAGTTCAGCTTGGAGCCAGCGATCAGATCACCATTGATATTGATGCTAACCAGTTTGGTGGCTCCCTCGATTCCGTCGTCCGCCTGTTTGACGCCAATGGAACCCAGCTAGCTACCAGTGATGATGCATCTGCCCCAGGCGAATTTGGCTCCTTAGATGCCTTTTTAGACTTCACCGCAACAGCCGCAGGAACTTACTACATTGGCATCAGCGGCTATTCTAACTTCAACTACGATCCTCTAATTGGCGGCAGTGGTGTGCTGGCATCGACCGGGGATTACAGCCTCGACATTGCGGTACTGCGAACCACGGAAGTCACAGGAACCACAGACGATGATGTGCTATTGGGTACGAGGGAGCGTGACCTGATCTCAGGCTTGGCTGGCGATGATAGCATCATCGCGCTAGGAGGTGACGATCGCATTTTTGGCGGGGCAGGAGATGATTTGATCACTGCTGGAGCTGGGAATGACACCAGTGCTGGCGGTGACGACGACGATCTACTCTATGGCGACGCGGGAGACGATACGCTCAGCGGTGATGCCGGAGTTGACCTTGTGTTTGGGGGGGAAGGCAATGACCTCATTTCTGGTGGGTTGGGCAAAGATCGGCTATTTGGCGACGTCGGCAATGACCAACTGAGTGGTGACGATGGCAATGATGTGATTGACGCAGGCGACGGCGACGATACTGTATTTGGCGGCTTGGGAAAAGATCGGATCTTTGGCGGCGCAGGCGTTGATTACCTGTATGGCGAGGCGGGCAATGATCGGATCAATGGTCACACTGGCGGCGACAGCTTAGAGGGTGGCGATGGCAACGATCGGCTTTACGGTGGTGCAGACCGTGACACATTAAACGGTGGAGCGGGTCGCGATCAGCTGGTGGGCGTTGATTCTGCCTCGTTCGGGTTCACCGATGGCGTTGATGTCTTAACGGGTGGTGACGGCCAAGATACCTTCTACTTGGGTGATGCCAATCGCACATACTACCAAGATGGGGATGCGACCACCACAGGTGAGTTTGACTATGCCCTGATTACCGATTTCAGCAACCAGGACACGATTCAGCTCCATGGTGATGTGAGTAGCTATAGCTTGGATTTCTACACTTCCAGCTTGGGTTCCATTGATGCAGCGCTGATCTACGATGACCCAACCCAGATCGCCAGGGCTGAGGTGATTGGCATTCTCCAAAATGTGTCTACTACCTTGAGTTTGACCGATTCTAGCTTCACGTTTGTGGTTTAACAGCTGGATTGGAACTGTTGAACATGCATCGATCAGTGGGGTGGGCAGTGTCCACCCCACTCTACCTACCCCACTCTGCCCGACTGATTTTACCTATGGAGAACTCATGATGAAGCGTTTTGGTATATCTAAGCGAGCTTTTTCTTTGATCCTGTGCATGGTTTTAGGATGGGCGATCGCCCTCACTGTCCCTCGGATCCACCCAGCCCAAGCTGCCGTGCCCTTCTACTGGGAGTCGATTAACGTCGATTTAGATGTGCAGACCAATGGGGATATGTTAGTTACTGAAACCCAAAAATATGTATTTGAGTCTGACTATTCCAATCAACGCTATCGCTATATTCGATTGGATAAAGTAGATGGCATTCAGGACGTTAGCGTTCAAGAAAATAATCAAGTGCTTGAGAGCACGGTGACGACTGAAGACAATCAATTGAAGATTCAGTGGAGCCATCCGTTAAAAGCACCTGAAGCCCATACCTTTGTGCTGAAATATCGGGTGATTGGTGGGTTGCAGCTGTATGGAACAGAGACTCAGGTATTTTGGCGAGCGGTGTTTGTCGATCGCAGTGCTCCAGTTAAAACCGCCAAGGTGACGGTTCACCTGCCAGAAGCGCTAGCAGGATCGGTGACCTCATTCCAAAGCTTTGACGCTCCCGCCACTGCCAGTCAAGTTGACCCCCGCACGTTTGAATTTACTGCTCAGCAGGAACTGCCACCGCAGCAAACGTTAGAAGTTCAAGTCTCATTTCCTAGCTCAATACTCAACCTACCCCAGCCTTTATGGCAACAGCGAAGTACTGAGGGTTCAGCCTCTCCATATACCTTCTTTTTCTTCTTATTTCTCTTGGTTTGGGGCTTCGGTATGTTTAAAGGGATATCCCAAATGAACACAAAGCAATGCCCTGAGTGCAACACGCGATCGCTGAAGCGCAAAAAAAACCAAGTATTATCGCGTCCGACTCGGTCGCAGAGCGGAGAAAGACAGGAACATTGGCAGTGTTCCAACTGCCAGCATCACGTTGAGTCGATTGTGGTGATTCCCTGGGTCTATAGCAGTAGCGGCGGTGGCGGCGGTTGTGGCGGCGGCGGTGGCGGTTGTGGTGGCGGCGGCGGTGGCGGTTGTGGCGGTGGCGGTTAATTTCTTCACATCAGCAATAATCCACTGAACTATTGACTCAAACCATGCTGCAATCTTTTTCATTCACCCCCATGCACTCACAACACCATGCCCTCCAGCAGCGCCTGCAAGCCTATTCCATTGATCTGTCCAATACCCCGTTTCCGTTGAGCCGCAAACTAGCGTGGGAAAATTGCTGGTCGCTCGACTACGCCAATCGAGTGCTGGAAGAATACAAAAAATTTGCGTTCTTAGCAGTGGTGGCTGGCCATCCAGTTACGCCGTCGGAGCAGATCGACCAGGCATGGCATCTGCACCTGATTTATACCCGCGCCTACTGGCAAGACTTTTGCGGTGAGGTCTTGCAGATGCCGCTGCATCATGACCCCACGCTGGGCGGCGGCGCAGAGCAAAGCAAGTTTAAGGATTGGTATGGCGAAACGCTAATCACCTATGAACGTTGGTTTGGCGCTGCCCCGCCGTCTGACATTTGGCCACCCTCACACATTCGGTTTGGCCGCGATTTGTGGGTGAAGCGGATCAATATTCAAGACAACTGGATTGTGCCGAAATGGGCGATCGCTCCCGTCTCAATCATGGGCTGGATGCAAACCCAAATCCGAGTGCTAGCCCGCTATCGAACTGCTCTATTCCCACTGATGGTTGCTCTGCTCCTGCTATTTTTGACGGTGACGCCATGCCTTTAAATTACAAATTTGTATTCAAGCTGCGGCAGACTCGGATGTTGCTGCTGGGAGTCGGAGTAGGCTATCTCTGTTTGATCTTGTGGCTGCGACCTCGTCCGATTGTGCTGGTGAGTGGAGGGGCGATCGCTCTCCTCACCACGGCGGGGTGGATGCGGCAAGCCCAGCGATTTGTGCCGCAGAAATCGGAAAACCTGTTGCAACGGGAGGTGTTTGTGGAGCAACTCGTTATCTTGGATCGGCAAGTTGCCCATGTCGATCGGGCGGAGTGGAACTCGGCCTATCGCTGGACTCAATCGGCCTATGATGCGGCGGCTCAACTGGCTCAACGCGAACCGCTACTGTTGGCAGAACTGCTAGAAACACTGCATACGGTGCTTGATCTATCCGCCCAGGTGGTTGCGGCTATGCAGGTGCTGCGCCAAGTGCAAACGCCTTCGTATCAGGCGATCGCCCAACAGCGGCTACAGACCAGTCGCGATCGCCTGCAATCTACTTGCACTCAGCTTCAGCAACTCGGAGATCAGCTCGCATTAGATGACCTAGAACGGCGATCGCAAAGTACCGATGCGACGCTGCCAACCAGCCTGCAAATTTTGATTGCCGATAACAAAAACGCCCTGCAATCG
>JAYUYI010000179.1:0-11759 GCA_043752545.1 Thermoleptolyngbya sp. | reverse complement strand
GCGATCGCCACAAGCATCCTCCTTTGCCCCATCCTCCTTTGCCCCATCCTCCTCTGCCCCATCAATAGAGCAACTGGGCGGCATGTCTACAGAGCGCGGCTTTTATCTGTATGGGGCAGTCGATCCGGTAACGGTAGAGTGGGCCGTGCATCGAGCCTTACAGCGACTGGTGGCTGGCGAGTGGGATTTGGCGGTGCATCCTCGCTGTGGTACCACTGTGTCGGTTGGGATTTTGCTGACAGCAGGGCTGGCGATAGGTACAAACTGGCTGTTGCCTAAAGATCCGCTGGGGCAGCTGTTGGGGTTGGGGCTAGCCGCAACGGCAGCCGCAGGTCTAGCTCCTGATTTTGGCAGCATGGCGCAGCGCTATTTAACGACCGCTATTCCGTTTAATTTGGCCGTGCAAGGGGTAACGGCCAGCCGCGATCGCCTGGGTCATCCGGTGCATTTTGTGCAGGTGCAGTGGGTTGAGTCGGTTGCTATGAAGTCGGTTGTGACGACAGCCGCTCGTCATTCCTACGCTTAATGAGCCGCCCAATTCGTCTCTGTTGGCTGATGGCGCTGGGTTTGGCGATCGCCTTCCTTCTGTATACGCCTCGCCTCGTGCTAGCTCAATCTACCCTGGCGCAGCCTGCCCCAGATCAGCCCATAGAATTACGGGGCGTTTGGTTAACCAATATTGACAGCGACGTCTTGTTTTCTAGCCGCAACCTAGTCGTGGGGCTGCGGCGGCTGGCGCGGATGAACTTCAACACGCTCTACCCGACGGTGTGGAATGGCGGATATACGCTCTATCCCAGCCCCACAGCCAAGGCCACATTTGGCGTCGAGTTAGATCCCTATCCGGGGTTGCAGGGGCGCGATGTGCTAGGTGAAACCGTGGTGGAAGGACATCGGCTTGGCATGGCGGTGATTCCCTGGTTTGAGTTTGGCTTGATGGCTCCAGCCGAGTCAGAATTGGCCAGTCAACATCCCGACTGGCTGACGCAGCAGCGGGACGGCACTCAAACCTGGATGCAGGGATCATTACCTCGCGTTTGGCTCAACCCATTTCACCCAGAGGTGCAGCAGTTTATGGTGCGGCTGCTGGCCGAAGTGGCAGAGCGCTATGCGATCGACGGCATTCAGTTGGATGACCACTTTGGCATGCCGCTGGAGATGGGCTATGATCCCTATACGATGGCGCTATATCGGCAGCAGCACGAGGGCAACTCGCCGCCAGCAGATGAAACCGATCCGGAGTGGGTACGCTGGCGAGCCAACCAGGTGACTCGGCTATTTCACCAAATTGTCACGGCGGTCAAAGCGCTCAAGCCAACCTGCATCATTTCACTGTCGCCCAACCCGCGTCAGTTTGCCTACGAGCAGTATCTGCAAGATTGGGGAACGTGGGAGCGGCGCGGGCTGATTGACGAGCTAATTGTGCAGATTTACCGAAATGATATAGATCGCTTCGAACTAGAACTAGACCGCCCTGATGTGCAGGTAGCACGGGAGTTTTTACCCGTTGGGGTAGGAATTTTGACGGGTCTGAAGGGTCGAATCTCCGATATTCGTCAGATTCAGCGCCAGGTAAGGGCTGTTCGCGATCGCCATTATGCTGGAGTAGCGTTCTTCTTTTATGAAACCTTGGGAAATCGCGACCCGTACTTTCAGCTATTGTTCCCCACTCCGGCGCGGCGTCCAAGGGTGCCAGACTTAGGGCTTTAGCGCCAGCAGCCAGGGTTACGGAAGGCTATCACTCGCCTTGTCTAGCGGAGCCAAATTGGCTGAATTTGAGATGGGACGAGGATTGACTGGAGGATTGGCGGCCAACCAAACAAGGCTGCTACCCAAGGTCAACGTCACTCCCAGCAGCATCACCGTTAGCACCCGCACCCGCGATCGCAGCTGCACTAATTCCCGATTCGTCCCGTCTAAGTCTGCCGCAACAAGTTGAGAGTTAGCCAGTTGAGAGTTAGCCAGTGGGGGAGCCAACGTCACAGGAGCCGCAGCCCTAGTCAGAGTTGTCCCAAGGGCCATGGGAGATGGAGACATGACGGGTGTGGGATAGAGCGCGGCTTCTGGCTGCACCCCGTTCATAGTAGAGGCAGTGGAAAGGGTCAGGTCTGGGCGGTCTACGGCGTTCAGGGGAGTCGCGGTGATGCCTGGAGCGGCTATATCTGGAGCAGCGGGGATATTGGCAGCGGCTGTTTCTGAAGCAGCGGGATTGGGGGCGGTAATATCAGACGCGGTTAGATCGGAGGTGCCCAGTTCTGAGGCAACCACTTCGGAGGCGATCGCGGCTGGCGTCGGGGAATCAGACTTTTTGCTAGCTGGCTCAAACATCAGCTTTGAATGCAGCCAATCGACCAGCAGCTGCGGGCAATTTTTGTAGAACCAGCGGAGCGCAATCATGCCAAAAATTGGCCTTGAGAGACTGGCAATCCATTTCACCAACCGATTAGCCGTTTGGCGATTAATTTTCTGGTTAATTAAGTTGACTGAACCCACATCATAAAGACAGCCCAAAATCAGCTTCAGCGTTACTTCTTCTCGCCTAAACATTTGCTCAAGCAACATCAGCACGTCATACATCCGCTCGGTTTCATTGCGCCGTTCAACGGGTGATTTTTTGATGGCAGCTCTAGGCGATTTCTGAGTTGTCTGCAGCGGTGTCGGCTGCTGGTTTCCGGTCGGGGTTGATTCAGTCATCTTTACTCAAGTCAGCTCCTCAGCGAGCAGCGTTGATCAACCTGATACAAATTCTCAAACAGATTGCGTGACATACAACTTTCCATCCGCCCTCATCCCCCAACCCCTTCTCCCAGGGCGGGAGAAGGGGAGCAAGAGTGCCTCAAAGTCCCTCTCCTGCTCTGGGAGAGGGCTTAAAGCCTTCGGCATACATGAAAAGGGTGAGGGGGTTCGGCAAAGTGGCACATCGCGTACAGATTGCTATCAACAGATTTCTATCAATTTAACGTGTTGAATCCGTGAGTCATATCCTTCGAATTAAAGATATCAACAGTTCATCGACGCTTCATCCGGAAACCCAGGGTGGCATTAACGGGCGCGGGCAATCACAGTGCGATGGCGGGGCGTGTTGCAGGTGATGGTGGGGCGCTCAAACCCAGCATCGTACATGGCTTGGCTGATATCTAGAGAAAAATATTCATCCAAATATGGCTCTGTATTTTTGAGCAACGTCAGAATGTAGGGCGGCATTTTGGCATAAATCTCGGATTGAGGGTTCATGTCCATCACCGCCACATGGCCACCGGGTCGCAAGACTCGCCGGGCTTCCTGCAAGATTTCCCCCGCTGCTGACTGGGGCAATTCATGAAAAATCAGAAATGCTGAGACCAAATCCATGCAGGCATCGGGTAGCCCGGTCGATTCGGCAGCGGCGTGTAGCCAGGTGGGGGCAGGCGATTGGGCAGTCGGAATCAGATGCTGTAAGGTGTGTAGGCTACTTTTTTCGTCAGCCACCTGGCTCGGCGAGGACTGGCTGAGCTGGGTTTGTAGGGCTGTGGTGCGATATTGGGCGATCGCCAAAAAGTAGGGCGACAAGTCTACCCCAGTTAGCCGCGCCTGCGGATAGAGCGACTGCAAGGCAAATGTACTCATGCCCACGCTGCAGCCCACGTCCAAAATGTCTTGCGGTGCGTGCGGCAACTGCGCCTTCAGCCCATCCAAAAAGCTCTGCCGCAGCTTAGCATCACCCGCCGCGCCGCCATCTGCCCAAATTCGAGCATGCACCGCATGAGCCGCCACTTCCACTTCCATGGCAGGTTCCCAGCCCAAATTTCCTTCGTCATAGGCATGGAATGAGCGCAGGTAATAGCTGGGATAGCTGAGGCTAGGATTCTGTAGCTGCTCTAGTGCTGCACTCCACTCGGTCGAAAATTGGGCGGCACTGCCCCGCGATCGCAATGCGGCCACTTCTTTCCACCAATACACCCCAATCGTTTCTGCCCGTTTAATCATCATGCTGCGAGCGTTGTGCTTGGCTAGCTTAGCGATCGGTTTAATCGAAAGAATGCCATTGACTAACCGAGAGGTTAGCGATAGAGCAGCAGGTTGGGAATTTATAGCAGCCGTCATGAATCGTTTGATCTAAAAGGAGTTTCTAGAGATTTAGCGTATCGTATTTTGACAGCCGCTAGGGAGTTCATTCGCAAACATCAGTGAACAGCAGGATTGACACACCAAAGGTCACATACAGGGCGATACGCGCTCCGCGTAGGCAAGCCAATGCCTGCACAGCCCCGACTCCTGTAGACCTGTAGAGACCTGGATCAAGGTTTTGTTTGCGGTCGATGGCGATCGCCTTCTCCGGATCACCGTTGAAGACTTGCTGTCCGCAAAAACTCTAGTCGAAAATCAGGCGGTGGTTTAGCTCAGTTAAGGTCAGCCCGTGGGCGTGACCATTAATTAAATTGTTATAAGATCTCAACGTTCCAACTTCAGCAACTCCCATCCCCTATCCCTTAACCCATGAACCCAAAAATCCTTGCTTTTGCCGGTAGCACTCGAATCGACTCCTACAACAAAACCCTAGTCAAAATTGCTGCCGCTGGGGCAAAGTCTGCTGGAGCCGACGTTACTTATGTAGATTTGCGCGACCTGCCAATGCCCATTTTTGACCAAGATTTGGAAGCCCAAGACGGTGCGCCTGCTACAGTCAAGCAATTCAAGGAACTGCTAATCGCCCACGATGGCTTGTTGATTGCCTCTCCCGAATACAACAGCTCTGTTTCTGGGCTGCTAAAAAATGCGATCGATTGGGCGTCCCGTCCGGCTCCGGGCGAAGCCCCGTTGGCCTGTTTTACAGGCAAAGTTGCTGTGATTATGAGTGCCTCTCCGGGTGGGTTTGGCGGGCTGCGCGGCCTAGTGGCTCTGCGATCGATTTTGGGCAATATTAGGGTTTTGGTGTTGCCCGACCAGGTGGCGATCGCCCAAGCGCACGAGGCATTCACCCCCGACGGCACGCTCAAAGATCCGCAGCAGCAGGCGGCCATAGAAGGGCTGGGAATCAAGCTGGCAAATATTTTGACGAAGCTAAAGGCTTAGCCAAATTTAGGCAGTTTTGAGTTTTGAGTTTTGAGTTAGGTGGTCAATTCAAAACTCAAAATTCAAAACTCATTCATCCCTGCGGTGCGGTCGAAGGTTTAGCGGTAGCATGGTCTATTGTCTAGTCCTGATTCAACCCAACGACCATGAAGTTGCTTTGCCTTAGTAACGGTCACGGTGAAGACGCGATCGCCCTCCGCCTTCTTCGTGCCCTCCAGCAGCAGCCCAACTGCCCTGAACTGGCAGCACTGCCGCTGGTGGGGGCGGGGCATGGGTTTGCCCAAAGCGGCATTCCGGTGATTGGCCCGGTAAAGCAGTTGCCGTCGGGTGGCTTCATTTATATGGATAGCAAGCAATTTGCCCGCGATCTCAAAGGGGGTCTGCTGACCTTGACTAGGCAGCAGCTCAAAACGGTGCGCACTTGGGCGCAGCAGGGCGGGGCAATTTTGGCGGTAGGCGACATTGTGCCGCTGCTGTTTGCCTGGTACAGTGGCGCTGCCTATGCCTTTGTGGGTACGGCCAAGTCAGACTATTATCTGCGCGATGAAGCCGGATTGCTGCCCCGCCCCAGATGGTTCGATCGGCTCGAAAATTGGTCAGGCTCGATTTATTTGCCTTGGGAGCGCTGGCTGATGAGTCGGCGGCGCTGTAGAGCAGTGTTTCCGCGCGATCGCATTACCAGCGACATTTTGAGCCAATGGAAGATTCCGGTGTTCGACGTGGGCAACCCAATGATGGACGGGCTGGAGCCGACCGGGGTGGCGTTTCCCACCGGGTGGGACAGCCTGACGGTGGCGCTGATTCCGGGTTCGCGCCCGCCAGAAGTCTACGACAATTGGCAGCAGATGCTCCAGGCGGTGGCTGGGCTGGTGGAAACCGTGGGACGTAAGCTCGTATTTTTGGTGGCGATCGCCCCTGGACTCGATCGAGATGTGCTGCACCAAGCGCTGACGACCGACGGCTGGCGCGCTAGAGATGGCAAAACCGGGGAAGACACTGTTTACACGCTACAAGCTTCGCTGCAAGGTGCAACGTTGCTGCTGACCACGGCGTTTAACGACTGCATTCAGACCGCAGATGTGGCGATCGCGATGGCGGGCACGGCCACCGAGCAGTTTGTCGGCTTGGGCAAACCGGCCTTGCTGTTGCCGGGTAAAGGACCTCAATTTACCCATGCCTTTGCCGAAGCTCAAACCCGGCTGCTGGGGCCTTCGGCTATTTTGGTCGCCCAACCCAATCAAACCAGCCCAGTATTGCAGCGGCTGCTCAACGATCCCGATCGGCTGCAGCTGATTGCCGAAAACGGTCGCCGCCGCATGGGTGCGCCTGGAGCCAGCGATCGAATTGCTAGCTGTTTGGTTGAACGGTTGGGTGGGGCTGTAAGGTGATGTGCAGCTGCTTGCCCAATTCTTGCTGCAACCGATGCGCCTGATAGTCGTAGAGCGAGAGGTGAATGGTGCCGGGTAGGGTGTTCATGAAGGCGCGGGCATCGTCTAAACTACAGCCCGAAATCCGGGCGAGGTCGCTGCCCAGGTCGTGTAAAAAGCTAGTGTTAAGCGGCTTTTGAGCCGTCAGTTGCCACGCCCTTGGCGGGTTAATATCGCCTCGTTCAATTCGGCGCAGTCCATTAATTGACGCCAGTAGAATTAGGCGATCGCCCGGTTGCAGCATCCGATCATCCGGTGGCATAAAGCTATCTAACCCATCGGCCATCATCCGCTGCTGGGTAGCGCGCTGATGAAAAATGGGCACGACACTATACCCGTAGGCTACCTGAGACAGCAGCTTGCCGTTCAGCGTGTCTCCTACTGCCACCACAAATTCAGGCACAAGAATAGTCTGACCATGCAAGCGAAACAGGCTCAAAATATTTTCGCCAAAGGCAGCGGCAGCAAAGACTTCAGCCGACAGGGCAGAGGCGGCTAAAATCCGGGCATCGGGCAACAAATTGGCCAGGTTATCGCCAAACCGCTGGTCATACGATCGCACCACCAGTCGAATATCTCGATCTTGCTGGCGGGCGGCATCTCGTGCCATCAGTGCCACTTCTAAATTGAGCATTTGGTCATCGGTGACCACTACCATGCTTTTAGCAAAGGCCAAGTTAGCATTGGCCAACGCTTTGATCGAATCTCCTAGCAGCAGCGGCACTTGGGGCGGCAGTGTCACGTTTTCCAGCGTTTCGGCGATCGCCACCATCGGCTGTTTAAATTCGTGCAGCAGCGTAGCAATCCGCTGCCCCACTCGCCCTAGTCCCACCAGCACCACATGGTCTTGAGCCGGAACCGCAGGCCGTTTGCGCAAAAAGTCGAAGCGAGAGCTGATTAGACTGTCGGCCACTAAACCCAGTGCCCCCAACACAAACAGCAGACTGACTAGCGTAATCAGCAGGCAGGTAAACTGCACTGTCCAGGGAATACTAGCCCCGGCACTTTCCAGCCCGCCAAACAAGTCGCCATAGCCGCCCATCAGCAAAATTGCCCCGGCAGAAATGGCCTGTTGCCAGGTCATGCCCGCCACGCTTTGTTTGAGCAGCATCGCCCCCCCAGCCCACAGCAGCACGGCGATCGCCCCTCCCAAACTAATGATTTGGCGGTTTTGCTGCGCCTGAATCCACTGCCACAGATGGCCAATTCGCTGGGCGAGGTTCACCTGCAAGGCGCGGCTCATAGCCTGTCCCAGTTGCTGTAGCGGCTGGGCGGCGATCGCCCCATCGTTGGCCATTGCCGTTTGCCCCGCCAGTTCAATGTAGGCAATCGTATCACCGGGCTTAAGCTGGGTGTCGGGGTGCCACTGGTAAAATACCCGATTGGCAATGGCCGCGTCTGGAGATGCCTCGGCAGGCGAGTAGCTAACCAAGCGACAATCTTTGCGGTGAAGCGTCAGAGCCAGGTTGCCGTCGAAGCGGCGATCGCCCGATTCTACCTGTTGCTCAACGACTTGCAGCCGCGCCTCACCAATATCGAATGCGCCCAAAAGTCCCACCTGCAACCCCGCCAAGGCAAAGGCGAGGGCGGGCATTTCGGTCGGTTCGTAGGCGGTAAAGTTGCCCAGACGCTGCTTCAATAGCTGATTGAGGTTTTGCCGAGAGGAGCGCACCACCAGGCGAATGTTGGGGTTGAGGCGGCGGGCGGCGATCGCCGTCTCAATATTGACCGTTTCGTTGCTAGTCGCCAGCAAGATCGCTCGACAGTGCTGCACTCCGGCTTTTAGCAGCATGGCATCATCGCGACAGTCGCCCAGCCAGGGGGGTTCTGCCAGCAAATCCAAAAAGTTTTCCACTTCCCAATGGTCTGAGCTGGCTTGCGTAATGGCTGTGATCGACACGTCCAATTCATCGGTGGCAAACCGCCGCAGGTTGTAGATGCAATATTGACCCAAACTACCCAAACCACAGACCAAAAAGCGATCGACAAGGCGGCTCGGTTCAGGTTGCCCCGATGCCTCCGCCCGATTGGGCACAAATAGTGTGGGCTGCCCCTGTCCCATAGTTAAGCGATAGCTCCACAGCGGCACAGAGCTATTGACGCCATAGACAAATAGATTGACGAGCTGCATCGACTGCAACTCTAATTCACGAATTTTCTGGCTGACTAGGGCAATCAGATACCGCCGATCCACCTTGTCTTGAATGTGGAGCTGCACGTTCAGCCCCCGTTCCGCTCGTTCGACGCTGGCCATCACACCCTGCGACTGGAGTTCGTCGGTGAGATAAGCGGCGATCGCGTTGGGTTTGCCCAATTTCGCCAGTTCAAAGCAAGTAAGAGCCATGGCTGAGGTGGAAGGGTGAGGGGGCTAGAGCTGAGGAAGCCGATTTTTCGCCGATTTTTCTATGAGGGGGTTAAGTCACCGTATGGGAGTGAAAACCCTTACAGTATGCTGGTAGGTGCAAGGAAAAGGGAATACTTGAGCCGGATGTGGCTAAAGTAGATACCTTTTTTGGCGGTGAATTTTTTGGGATGCATCTCCCTCGTTGGCGTTATGAGTCTCTGCATTAATCCTCACTGTTGTGAGCCAAATCATCCGGCTAATGACGGCAGCCGCTTTTGTCAAAGCTGCGGCTCCGATTTGGTACTCAAAGAGCGCTACCGGGTGATGCGTTTGCTGAGTGATAAGAGCGGGTTTGGCCGGGTTTACGAAGCCTATGAGCGCAATATTCCTAAGATTCTAAAGGTTTTGAAGGAGATTCATGAGCACAACAGCAAAGCAGTCCAGCTGTTTGAGCGAGAAGCGCTAGTGCTCAGCCAGTTGAAGAATCCAGGGGTGCCCGCCGTGGAGCCGGATGGCTATTTTCAGTTTTTGCCCCGAGGCACCACTGAACCACTGCATTGCATCATCATGGAGAAAATTGACGGGCCAAATCTGCGGGAATGGATGCGGCAGCAGGGTAACCATCCGATTAACGAAAGCCAAGCGCTCCAGTGGCTGCGGCAGCTGGCAGAGGTGCTGCACCTGGTGCATCAGCGCAATTATTTTCATCGCGATATCAAGCCCGAAAATATTATGCTGCGCTCCAATGGGCGGCTGGTGCTGGTCGATTTTGGCGCAGCCCGCGAGATGACCTCTACCTATTTGGCGCATCTGGGTAGTTCTGATGGGGTGACGCGGATTAGCTCGGCGGGCTATACGCCACCGGAGCAGGAGAAAGGGCAGGCCGTGCCCCAGTCTGACTTTTATGCGCTGGGCTGGACGTTTGTCTATTTGCTGACGGGCAAGCAGCCGACCGATGCTGAGATTTACAATCCATTGAGTGATGAGTTTCACTGGCATCAGTTTGCACCTCAGATTTCGCTGCCCTTGGCGGATTTGATCGATCGCCTGATTGCGCCAAGAGCGTCCGATCGCCCCAAAAATACCGAGGAGATTTTGCAGGCGCTCACGGAGCTGTCGCAGCACTCAAGCCCGGTGTCGCGTCCCCTGCCCACTGCGCCCCCGGCGTTGAGGTCAGCCCCAAGGGTAGCCCAGCCCCTAGTGACCCTGCCGCAGCCCGTAGAAACCCAGCTCACTCGCTCAGATCGCCGGAGCGGGGTAGCGGGCAGTCGGTGGTTGATGGGTGGGTTGGCCGCACTGGTCTTGGGCATGGGGGGATATCTCGGCTGGCTGGCATTGGGGCGATCGCCTTCCACCACGGGCACCGCGCAGTCGCTGCCGATTGCCCAAACCCTGAAGGGGCATACCGGCTTTATCAACTATGCGCTGTTTAGCCCCGACGGCAAAAATTTAATTACTTGCGGTGCCGACAATCAAATTTTTGTGTGGGATTTGGCCACTGGAGCCGCCGTTCGGGTGCTCAAAGGGCACACCGGGTTTGTCAACGTGCTGGCACTGAGCGGCAATGGCCAAACGCTCGTGAGTGGCGGCGCAGATAATAAAATCTTGATCTGGGATTTGCCCACCGGCAGTTTGCTCCAGACGCTAACGGGGCACACAAACGCCATTAATGCCCTAGCGATCGCCTCAGATGGCACGCTGGTCAGCGGCAGCGCGGATCGCACCGTGCGCACCTGGGAACTGGCGACTGGAGCACCGCTGCGGACACTCACCGGGCTTGACGGGTTCGTCAATGCGATCGCCGTCAGCCCCGATGCCAGACTGGTCGTTGCAGCCGGTACCGCCCCGAGGATTAAAACTTGGGAGTTGGCCACGGGGCAGCCTGTACACACCTTTACAGGCTACACAGGCACCATTAACGCGCTCACCGTTAGCCCCGATGGCAGCACGCTGATTGCCGGAGGCACTGACAAAACAATTCGGATTTGGGACTTGTCTACAGGCGACTTATTGCATAGCTTGACCGGGCACATGGGGTTTATTAATACACTATTGGTGCGGGGCGATGGGGAAACCTTGCTCAGCAGCGATGCGGGAGGCACCCTAAAACTGTGGAATTTGACCACCGATCGCCCGCTCCACACCTACACGGGCAAAGGGGCACCGTTGGATCATGTAGCGGTCAGTCCCGACTGGAAGGCGATCGCCACCGGTAGAGGATTTGACACCGTACGATTGTGGAATCTACCAGAGCAGTGAGCTGATTTACTATGGTTGCCGATCGTGCCGGAAACAGCCTCTCGCAGGCTAGAAATGTCAGAATTGCTGCAACGCCTAAAACGTTTAAAGATTTTATTGGTGGTCGCGATCGCGATTACTATCGGTTGCGGGCGGCTAGTTTAAGCCAATTCTCGCTGCAACTGGATGGCTTAACCGCCAATGCCAACGTGGCGCTGTTGAACAACCGGGGGCAGACGCTGAACCAATCGACGAAGGCCGGCACGCGGGCAGAGTCAATCCAAGCGGTGCTAGAGGCCGGGACTTACTATGTCGTGGTCTACCCCAGGCGGCCTCGTAACAACACTAACTACAACCTGACGCTGTCGGCAACGCCATCAGGAGTCACCAACAGCCCGTTTAACATTGAGTTCGACTATCGGTTTGATACGCAGGGCTTTTTTACGTCCGAAAAAAGAGCTGTGTTAGAGTCCGCAGCGGCGATTTGGGAAAATATTCTGCGTGACGAGTTTGCCAACACGCCTGTAGGGACTCGGGTGCAATTTGTGAACAATCCTCAAACGGACAATGAGCTATCGGGAGATTTTGTGGTCGATCGCGCCATTGATGACGTGCTAGTGTTTGTCGGCGCGCGCGATTTGCAGGGCATTGCGGGCAGCACCCTAGCCCTGGCAGGGCCAGCAGGTGTGATTAGCCGC
>JAYUYI010000178.1:0-5053 GCA_043752545.1 Thermoleptolyngbya sp. | reverse complement strand
CATTAACAAAATACTGGACGCTCAATTCGCTGCTTACATGGACATGAAGCCTGATATCCGGGCGTTTGCCGATGTCCTGAATGATGTCAACGCCTCCTATGCAGACACCGAAAAGCAGATTGAGCAATCCGGGATGGCTGGAAAGCTGAAAACCTCAATGGGAGCATTTGGGGCATTTCTGGGGGCGCAGATTCAGAAAGTTGCGACCGGGTTCACAAAATTCAGCCCGGTTGGAGCCGTCGTTTCGCAAGTACAGAAGACCCTTGCAGAGCGGCAGCAGGTGCAGCGCAAGGTGCTGATCGACAACGCCATGAAGACGGCTGGCGTTCGGGACGTAACTCAGTTTGTGCATAAGGTTGGGCTGGCTCGCGATCCGATCGTTGAGATTACTCAAGCGTTGAGCAAAGAGCTTTTCCAAGATCTCAACCAACCCACCACGGAACTGGGGCAAATTGTCAAAACGATTAACACGGGGTCTAAAAATGCGATCAATGCGTTAGTCGGGCAGATTCGGTCGCGAAAGGAGGATGACCCGATCAGACGGGCGTTTGACTCACTCAAAGCAGAGCTTGATAACGGGAAGGGCGGCACCTACGAACAGGTCATTGCTAAGCTCAAAGACGATGTGGAGTCAATGCAGGGAGATGAGAGAGGCGCAGGACTTCGAGGTTTGATACTGGAGAAAGGTGCTGCTGATGGGCGCACTTCGCCCAGCATGGTTTATGGCATGGAGAATCTGATCGAGAAGCAGACTCCGATGATGGCTGATCTAAAAGCCAAACTGGGGCAGGGGATCAAGCTCAATCAGCCGCCTGACAAGACCGAAGCCGCTAAAATTCGTAAAATTGCCCAAGAACAAGGAATTCACGACGAGACACAGATTCAAGCCTTCGTCAAAACTTATATTTATCAAAAAAATGAGCCAATTCGAGCACTCATTCAATCCGCTAAAATTCAAGGTTTGCGAGGAGAAGAGATCACTCAGTATTTGAAAGAGCTGGGACAAAGCACCGAGCAAGCATTGTTCCAGAAAATGATTCAGGCGCAGGAGATTCTTACTCAGGCAAACTATCGCCAAGATGCGGTGATCAAAGATCTTCAGGAAATGGGGCTGCGCGAATACATCGATCGCAATGCGATGGACGACCTTGAGAATGATTATCAAAGCCTGGGCAACACGCCTATCCAGGCAACCCGGAGCGCCGTAATGGATCGCCTGCTGAAGGGCGATTTGAAATCTCCAGCCTTTCTGGAAGCCGTGAGCCAAGCCAAGATTAGTCAAGACGAAATCGACGCGGCGATTAAGAATATTGCTCGGATGGGCGATTTGGAGGTGGATCAAATTACTGATCTGCTGAGCCAACGGCAACTTTTGAAAGCCAGGGCGCTAAGAATCCAGAAGCTGAAAGGCATGTCTAGCGATAAGGGGGTTGATTTCTCAGAGATTCAAGAAATGATGCTGCCCGCTCAGCTAGAGAGTCTGTTCTCTGGGAAGATGCAAAGCATGACCGGGACTGTTGAAGCCCTATCTAGGGAGTTGGGATTTGAAACGACTCAGGCATTTGAGAAAGCCATCTCTTCCTCCAATCTGCTGAAAGAGCACAACACCCCGATCGAACTGGCAAAAGGGGCGATCGTCAAAACGCTAAAACTGCCGTTTGACCTGTTGGGCGTGAGCGGACTGGTCGAACAGTTTAAGTACGCCAAGCAGGTCAACACTCGGCAAGTGCAAATTGAGACGGTTGCTCAGAATGCTGCGGCTGCTCTGGAGAAAGATCGGGCAGGCTTGGAGCAAAAACGCCGTGCGGGGCTATCAACTTTCCTGCTGGGTCAGGGCTATAGCGATTCAGGCTTTGTTCAAGCGCTTCAGGCAAAAAATAAGGGGCTGGACACCGTTCTAGAGGAATACCTGCAAACTGGGAAATGGGTTGTCCGGGCGAGTGAGGAGCAAAAATCGAAGATCACCGAAATTATAGGATTGACTCCCGATGAGCTGGGCGACCTTAATAAGCGGCTTACCAAAGCGCAAGGGAAGCTAATACAACCCTTCCGCCAACTCCTAAAAACTGGAGAGTTTAGTGCAGGCACCACCGAAAGGCAGGTGATGCAAATCGGAGCCATTCTGAAATCGGTCTCTAAGGGGCAGGTCAACTTGGAGCAGCTGAAATTGGCTCAGGCAACGCTGGAAGCGGAAGGGATGGAGGAACTAGCCAGTCTGCAAAGTTTCTTTACCAATAACGCTCAATGGGTGCGGGAGATCACGGACGTTGAACTCGAAAATATTACGCAAGCCCTGAATTCGCCGGAAGCCAGCAAAGCCTTACAGAACGCGATTGGCACGATTGAGCAGTTCAGACCCGAATCATTGACAGATCGCCTGCGCCTCAGCATCACGTTGTTTGGCGTGAGATTGAAGGATAGTTTTGACGGGATCAAGCGCAGCGTCAAAACGTTCGTCAATCAGAATATAGTCACCCGCAAGGTTGCCGAATTCAGCGCACCCCTGATGGCTAAAGCGTCTGAAAAGCTAGCTCCTGTGAAAGGGGCCATGAGCGCTGTCAAGAATCGCGCGATCGCCGCTGTTCAAGCCGTCCCTGGACTTCCGGTCGTGAAGCAAGCGATCGCGGCTCGTCAAAACTACAAACAGGATCGTCAAGGCAACCTGCAAGCCATTCTCCAAAACGCTGGGTTCGGCACTGATATCAAGACGTTTGAGGAGTCGTTCAAGGCGAAGTTGCAGGCTGCCAACCTTGACCAGAAAGCGGATGAAATCATCAACGCTTTCTTACTTCCTAACGAAAAGGGCTTGCAAATCGCTCTCCGCAAAGCGGCTGGCAACAAAAACTATCGGGCGGCTCTTGATGCCTTTGGCGAAACGGTTGGCTTGATGTCCGGGGAATTAGAGCGATTGGCGAAACCAGGCGGCTACACCACCAAATCGCTCCAACCTTTCTCCTTCTATCTGGCGAAGCAAATTCCTAGCCTGCTTGACCAAGGGGTTAACGGGTTGCTCCGTGGGGCTGGAAAGATGGCGGTCAAGGCTGCGAAAGCTGGGTATCGAGAAAGCTTAGCGATCGCCGGGCCCGCGATCGGTGCACCCGTTAACCGTTTCTTTGCTGACCTTGGTCTCCGCACCAGCGACGCGACTTCAGGTTTAGTGTTCTCGTTGCGAAAATTCTTCCCCAGCAGCAAACGACTCGCCAACTTAGAGCAACGAATTCTGAAGGCTGGCGATACGGTTGCTTCCATGTTTGACAAGCAGGCAGAGCAGGCAGATTCTAGCAAGTCTGTGATCAAGCAAGTGATCAGCGACAGCAAAAATCGTGCGATCGCCTTCCATAAGCAAATCGTTGACTTTGGCGATCAGGTGAATCAATGGGTGACAAACAACATTCTCACGCCACTGCAAAATCAGATCAAGAATACGCCTAGTCAGATGAACCGACTGGGCAAAATGTTCTCAAATGCCGTAGGTAGCGTCGTTGGATTCTTTAGCAACATCTTCAAAGAAGCGACCAAGCAAAGTAGAGAGAAGAAGGCTTTCAAGGCGGAATTGGGAACGCTGCGGGTTCAAAGAACTGCGAATCGTGAGTCGGTAAAGGCGCAAGAGCAGCTCATTCGAGAGCAGCTGCGTGAAGCTGATCAGTCCGGGAAGCAGTTTCCCGGAGACGTAGGACGATCCCGCGAGCAGTCCAATAAACTGATTGCTCTAGAGCAAGAGCGGCGGAATCGAGTCAATGAAGGGCGAGAGCAAAAGCAGCGCCAAGCCGAAATCGTGGGTCAATTGAAGGCAACGAGAGGTCCGGGAGTCCTGGAGAAATTGGGCGCAGCCGGAACTCAGTTGGCAGGTCGCGCTGCTCGGGGTGTCGGACGGGGGATCGCTGGGTTAGGAGACCGGATGCCGACGCGCAGCGCGTTGCCGAGAACCATGACCCGTGCGGTGAGCCGCGTCGATGCCGCAGATTTGGGCAAAGTTAAGGGTGCTCGCTCAATTTTGGCGGATGGCGCAACGCTTGACCAGAAGAACAATCAATTTGTGGCAGGTAGAGGGAAGAAATTCTTAGTTGAGACTGAAGTGGTGCCCCTGAAGGAGCGGGCGATCGCGTCAATGGTAAGAACCGCTCAGACTGCCAGCGATCGACTGGCCCACTCCTTCTTAGGAGCCGCAACTCGCTCTGCCACAGCTTGGGACAGGTCTGGGGAACACATTCAGGGCAAGTCGTGGATGAAGATGGTGAAACGTGCCTGGTGGACAGGGCGCAAAATCCTCGGATTCATCTCCGAAGCCTCGCCGGGACCGTCGCGTCAAATTCGGCAAAACTACGATCACACGGCTGACTCGGTTGGGAACAGCATGGACGAGATGGCGCATTCCGCCCAGGATGCAGGTAATAAAATCGATCATTCGATGGCGGGTGCAGCTAAACGTACAGGGCAGCACTTGGGGCAAATTAAGAATGCGGGGATGGCGATCGGGGCAGCAGTAGCTGGCGCTGGCTTCGCCGCTCAGACAATCGCTTCGTCACTGTCTTCTCTGGGGATCATTGACGAGAAGGCGATGAATTCGGTCAGTAAAATCGGCGAGTTAATGTCGATTTTTGGCGCGGTGGGCGGACTGATTGCGCCGATTTTTGGCGCGGTCGTCAGCTCTCTTGGGGCAATTCTCTCGATTGGAGCGGCGGTCATCACAACCGTGTTTAGCCCGATTGGGCTTGCGGTGGGCGGCGTTGTCTTGGGTATCTTCCTTCTAAATAAAGCGATTAAGAGCCTCTTTGGAGTTGATGTTCTAGGGGGTCTGGGAGCAAAGGTATCGTCACTCTTTGCCCAACCCTTCGCCAAGTCCGTGGACTGGATTGAAGAAAAGTGGCAATCGCTCGTTAGCAGGTTCGGACCGCTCTTGAAGCCGATGATTCAGCCTGCTATTGATACGGGTCAAAAGTTGGTGAGTTCTCTAGCTGAGAACTCACCCGGCCCAACCTTCCAGATTCGGCAAAAGTGGGGACACACCACTGACTCCGTGATTGATTCAATGAATCAACTTCCCGGTGCCGCA
>JAYUYI010000177.1:0-1921 GCA_043752545.1 Thermoleptolyngbya sp. | reverse complement strand
TGACTATGCACGCTTAGAGAATTTATTTGAAGAATCCTTAGCGCCGCTGGCCGAGGAATTGGGCATGGTGGTGGTGGATGGCGGCACCGATGTTGGCGTGATGCAGCTGATGGGTCGCGCTCGGGCAAAACTCGGCGCTACATTTCCGCTGGTTGGGGTAATGCCGTTTGAAAAAGCAAGAATTCCCCAGAATCCGAACCCCAGAGCCAAAGCCCTGGAACCCAACCATACCCACTTCATTCTGGTGCCGGGTTCTGAATGGGGCGATGAATCTCCTTGGATTGCCAGCGTAGCCACGGCCTTGTCGGACAAGTCTCCTTCAGTTACCATTCTGCTGAATGGCGGCAACGCGTCTATTGTAGATGTGCGGGCAAGTATTGCAGACAGCCGGCCTGTTGTAGTAATTGCAGGCACAGGTCGGTTGGCCGATGAACTGGCTACGGCGATCCGCCATCCGGGGGGTAGAGTGCGTCCAGAACTCTCGCCCGTGATTGAGACTGGGTTGCGCAGTGTTGGTTTTGCGCTGTTTGACTTATCCAAATCGAAAACGCAGTTTCAAGTTGGACTACGGCAACACATGCTCAGCCGTAAGAGTCTAGCCTTAGCCAAAGCTTGAATCTTACCGTTGGGTGACAGACGTCGAAGGTCTTGTAGGGCTTCGGCCTTTTAGAGATAGCCCAAAACGTCCCTCAGAACTCACCCATTCCCAACGTGCTATATTCTCCCGTTGTAAGTAGTACATTGGGTAAGATGCTACAGATAATAAACCATGCCTAGAGAAGACCTTGATGCGCCTGAGATAGCAACCTCAGGTCAGAGCCGACCTGGCTCTCGCAAGCAGACAAAGCCTTTGAGCACTGAGGACAAGAGCCGATTCGGGAAATACGCTGCAACGATTGATTCGCTAGAAATTACGGATATTCAGCGAGAATTTTTGATCAACCGCTGGTTTGACCAAGTGGACTGGATGAGCAACGAAGCTGCTAAAAACCGTAAGTGGTATGAGCTGCTGCGCTCCATCGTGATTATTGGCAGTGCGTTAGTCCCGGCACTGGTTACCGTTGGCAGCTTAGCTCTTACCGTCGGTAACCCTAATTCTTCCACAATCTCCCTTGAACGCTCCAGCGGCGCGCCTGCTCTGCCACTGCCCGCTGCAAATACGTCAGACACGCCGCCGCCGTTCGAGCAGACTGCGATCGTTGCATCGCGATCGCAGCCCTTAGCGATTACACCCACCAATCCATCCACGGTGGATCTGAGCTTTTTGAACTCACCTTACACAGCGTCGTTTGCCGCGTTTATTGTGAGTCAGGTGGTGGCAATTTGTGCCGCGATCGATCAGTTCTTTAAGTATGGCGATCGCTGGCGACACTATAGACGCAGCGTCGAATTGCTCAAGAGCGACGGCTGGCAATTCTTTCAATTGACCGGTCTCTATGCAGCCTATGCCAAAAAAGGTGGGCATGAGGAGGCATTTGCCCTATTTGCCAATCAGGTTGAAAGTATCATTCGCAGCGATGTCGAAGGCTACATTAGCCAGATTGCTGCCCCTAAGCAACTGCCCGCTAAAGATGAGGACGATGCTGCTCCGGTTTGAAGCTTTTCTATTCTAAGTTTCTAGCCAGCGTTCACAAACAATAAGACTGCAACAAACCTACAGGCGATTTCCGGAGGGGCGATCGCCGATTCTGCATACAGTTAGGTAACCCCCATTATGTATTCAATTCAGGGTTGTGTCTTCCCATCACGCACTGCTAATTCTGCTGATTGCCAATTCTGCCGATTGCAGAGAGCTGACAGCCGTGTTGAACCTCCGCTAGATGGGGCAGTAATGCAGATTAAGACACGCCAAAGGAACCCATTATCTATGATGACTCAAACCTTGATCACTTACGGATCCCTGCTCGTTTTCGGATTTCCC
>JAYUYI010000176.1:0-5066 GCA_043752545.1 Thermoleptolyngbya sp. | reverse complement strand
TTGTAGGCAACGGCGACGCCAGAAAGAGTTGCCAGCGGATGGCTGCTGGGCAGATAGCGCGGATTGACGATCGCCACCACGGGCGGACGTGCCGCTGGCAGCGTGTGGTGATCGGTCACAATCATGTCGATGCCCAGGCGGCGGGCATGGTCGATTTCTGGCAGGTTGGTGCTACCCGTGTCGCAGGTGACGATCAGGCGGCAGCCCTGAGCAGCAAGCTGATCAATGCCCGCGATCGCCAACCCGTGTGAGTCCGTCAGCCGATTGGGGATCACGTAGCTCAACGTTTGGTGCTGTCCAAAAAACTGCCCTAAGCCATCCCATAGCACTGCCGTTGCGGTAATGCCATCCGCGTCAAAATCACCCCAAATGGCGATCGCCTCTCCTTGAGCGCGGGCCTGTTGAAGACGAGCGATCGCCCACCGCATCTCATCGCCAAACTCAAAGGCGCTGGTGGGCTGGTACTGATTGGCGTGCAGAAACCCCGCTAGCTGCTCTGGCTCTCGGATCTCTCGCTGCCACAATAGCTGCGCTAGGTGCTGACTGGGCAATCCTTCAGTATGCTGGTTGACCGCCTGAGTAAACCATTCGGGCAGGTCAAAAATTGGTTGAATTCGCCATTGGGCAGGTTCGGGCATAGTGGAGATGAACGCACTGCCCTCGATTCTAGGCAATGTTGGCGGGTAAGTGTCAGGGTGAAATTAAGGATAGACCTGTGGCGTGAGTCGTGACTCGACCACTTCTCGAGCCGACTCACGCGATTATCCACCGGTTTACGGTCTCTCTAGGCTCCCAGCAAATCGTCCAGCGCGTCCATGGCCTCGCAACCGATCACACTCACTACCATCGGTTCCACGCTGCGGGGGGCAGCCCAGGCATGGGTGATGGGCTGATGACCGATAGGCTGATGGCTCTGCGTTCCAGCCGCCTGCATCCCAGACGACTGCATGCCAGGTGATGGCTGCGCAAACGGTTCGCGTCCGTAGCGGTACTCATCTGCATAGCGCCGGAACACGGCCTCTACGGCGGCGCGAGTGTTTTTTAGCCCCCATTCTGCGGCAATTTGTTCTGCCTTTTCGAGTACATCTTGACTCAGTCTTACTTTGTTGTCATGCATAGTTGCCGATCCTCTGACATCAGGTGTAAGCCGCGCACGTTGGCAAATTGGGGATCACCCATGACGGTGAATAGCTTGCGCCCCTGGAGCCGTTCTGAAATCAGGTGGGTGCTGCCGCCTGTAACCAGAAAACGAGTGACGCGGGGCATGTAGGGGGTGTATTGCGATCGCACTGTCTGAAAAATGCCCTTAAACCACTGATCTAGATGCTCTTCTAGCCAAGGTGCCCACGACAAGCCCATATCGGCATAGGTGTGTTCTTTGCGGAACCCATCCATGATGATGCTGGGGTCGGCGCTTGTGCCCAAGGCCGCAGACAGCCGCTTATCAAAACTAATCGAGGTGGCTAGCTCGTAGGCTCCGCCGCGATCCATCACGTTTTCGTCAATCACTTCGCCTTCCGCATCCACCAACCGCGTCAGCCAAGTGCCGCCGCCAATATCTACCACAATGGTGTAGCCCGTATCGGGAATTTGCCCGAGCTGCTTGGCGTAGTGATAGGCACCCATGCCCTCGCGCTCTACCTGCACATCTTGCACCATGACACGGTAGTCGAGATTGTTGCGCTTGAACTCGTGTAGCCCTACTAGCTGCTGCCGAATCGCGTCGCCGTTTTTTGCAGGTTCGGGCGTAGAAGCATAGACGTTTAGCGCAAACTCGGTGCTGCCGTTCCAGGGTTCTAGGCAGGCATAGAGGTGTAGCCGCGACAGTTCTACCTTATTTTCAACGACGGTTTGCTGCTGCCGCCGATATTTATAGGCTTGTGCGCCAAAATGAAATCGGCTGCCATCGGCCAATTCAATCAGCGGTGATGCATCAGAACAGCTGACGGCATCACGCCCCGTCGGTAATTGATACCGCACTGATCGAATCGCCTTCGGATGCCCGCTGCCGTCAAAAAATTTAAGATCGTAGTTGCCTGCATCCAATGATAGGGTACGAGTGGTGCTATTTGCTGCGCTGGGCGCTTTACTAACTCGCTTCGCTCTAGTGCCAGTCGTCATTTGTTCCCTTTCGCCTCCAATTGTACCCAATTGCCTTAGTACTCCTGTACTGTACCACCTCAAGCAGAGTTTGGTGGAGGCGATCGCCCCAAACATTTTTTTGATGGCAATAGCAGCGAGCCAAGTTTGCACCCGGCAGCGCTTTCGGCCTAATGTTTAGAAATCTAAAGTTTTTTTGAACACCCTGAGCGGTCGGTTTGGGTCAATTCGATCAGGCTCACCGATGAATGTTACCGTGTGTAAAGGGAATATAGGGTAGGTTGGATAGTCTATGACGGCGGCAGTTGCACTTCAAAACGTATTTAAGGTTTACAACACGACCCCAGTGGTCAATGATCTGTCGTTAACGATTCAACCAGGAGAAATTTTTGGGCTGTTGGGACCCAATGGGGCAGGTAAATCTACCACCATTCGGATGCTGACGACCCTGACGCAGCCAACAGATGGGCAGATTTTTGTGGCGGGCTACGATGTGGTCAAGCAGCCCTTTTTGGTGAAGCAACAGATTGGTGTGGTGCTGCAACAAATGAGCGTTGATGTAGATTTGACCGTGTGGGAAAATATGGAATTCCACGGGCGGATGCATCACATTCCTCAGGCTCGGCGGCAGCAGGATATTGATCGGTGGCTGGAGTATGTGGAGTTAAGCGATCGCCGCGATGACTTAGTCAAAACCCTCTCGGGCGGGATGAAGCGCCGTCTACAAATTGCCCGTGCCCTGCTACACGAACCCTCTATTCTGTTTCTAGATGAACCCACCGTCGGGCTTGACCCTCAAACCCGTCGCCGGCTCTGGGAAATTATCAAAGGACTAAATCAGCAGGGTATGACGATGCTGCTCACTACGCATTATATGGATGAGGTGGAATACCTTTGCGGCGCAGGTTTTAGTGGTTCTGCAACGCCCAACCGCATCGGCATTATGGACAGCGGCAAGCTAATTGAACTGGGCACACTCGATCAGCTGCGTCATAAACATGGCCAAGGCTTGGTGATGAAACAAACGGGCGATCGGTGGGATTACAAGTTTTTTCCCACTCTCGACGATGCCAATACCTACTTCGAGCAACAGCCCCATAAGGCCGGAATGATGGTGCGCCCGTCCAACTTAGAAGATATTTTTGTCGAGTTGACGGGGCGAGGGTTAGATTAGTCCCAATTTGAAAAGCACCCCCATATGCCTTAGACCTCTGGAGATGCTTTCAGGAATATGTACAGGTAATGGGTACCGTTTATTTTGGGAGCTTAGAACGCTTCAAAGTTGCTGGAAGGAGTGCCCAAGACATTGCCAATCGACCCTTGAGAGACGTATCCTGCCCGCTCGTTGCCCGCCTTGCCTGTGTAGAAAACTCGGACGAAAATGCGTCCGTCTTCCACATAGCTATCAAATGGATCGGTAGCATAAGCGGTGCTTTTAGCGGCGGGCCCGTCATTTTGCTTGACCCCCGGAATGTCGTAGCCACTTAAACCATTGCTCAGCTCAGGTGTATCTCGCAACCGATACCGCTTGCCTTTTTGCATGCCACTCGATGGCATTTTTAAGTATGTGGACTGCACCCAGCCCACGACGGGTTCTTTAATTTGAGCGATGCCTTCTCCGACGATGCCCGTGAGCTTGACTCGGCGGTTTTCGGGTAGGGTGGTGACAGTGCCCGATAGATCAGAGCGCAAATAGATAGATACAGCCCTGGTTGTATCACGGGCTTGGTCAACTAAATCATTTTTTTCATTGATGCTTACCATAGGTTGGTTTTCTCCTGATTTTGACGCTGTTTTTAATGCTGGGCGAACAGGTTAGGCTTCATCCTTACACCATCGGATTTCGGAAATGCGATCGCGCCACTGACAGGCTGCAAATAGCCTATTACTTACTTTTATCAGCTATTTAGGTCTTATCAGCTATTTAGGTCAACCTTCTAAAATCTTTAAACTTGACCTTGCATGACGACGGGGCCGCCTTTTGTGGTGGGGTCTGTGGTGGCGTCAATGGTAATTGGCATTTGTTTGGGGCGATCGCCACACAGGTCAGACGATGGGGTGAGTTGAATTACGCCCTCACGATTGCTGTTAAATTGACCGCAGTAGGTGAGCGCCGATTGGGTGGATAGGTCAGCCCAGAGGCGGTAGGTCTGTCCATCTGGGAGCTGTGGCAGATTTTGGACTACTACAATCACTTGCTTTTGAGTCGATAAGACTAGACTACCCGAGGCTGCATTGGCCAAGGTGGAACCGTGCAGGCTGTAAATGAGAGTACCGGGTTGTTGCAGGGTATTGATAATGGGTCGAAAGGACTGATCTTGGGCTTGCGCCTGTTGCAGGCTGCGCTCTAAGGTTTGAATGTCGGCCTTTGCCTGTTGCAGGGCACTACCGATGGTATACACGCGCCATCCCAGTGCCGCAACCAGCGTGGCGGCGATCGCCCCACTTAGGCCAAGCAGTGGCTTGAGGCGATCGCTAGATCGGGCAGCCGATACGGGCGGTACTGTCAACAGCCGGGGCTGCGATCGGATCACCGACACCGAGGGCTGTTGAGCCGCCGCTTGGATTTTGCCTAGCAGCCCGGCGGGCGGCTGGTGCATGGGAATCACATCCGCAAACACATTGAAGGTATCGCGCATTGCGTCTACGGCTTCAGCCACATCAGGATGGTGTTGAATTTGCTGCCAAACCAACTGTTCCTCATCGCTGAGGTTATCCAGGACGTGACCTGTTGCCAGTTCCTGCCAATTGTCTGGAAGTTCCAACCGAACCATAGTAAGCACGACCTTATCGTGAGTTTTTTAGATGGTGTCGAAGTTTGCTCAGTCCTTGACGAGCGCGACTTTTGACGGTGCCGAGGGGGAGATTGAGGCGCTTAGAAATTTCGGTTTGGCTTGCTCCTTCATAATAAGCAATTTCCAAAATCTCCCGTTCGCTAGACGATAGGCACTCCAAGGCTTGCTGTA
>JAYUYI010000175.1:0-5072 GCA_043752545.1 Thermoleptolyngbya sp. | reverse complement strand
TCGGCGGCGGCGATCGCCTGCTGAGACTGTCCAGTGACTATCGTTGCCTGCAAGCCGTATTGCTGAATGGCGGCTTCAATTGGGGCGCGGAAGGACTCTAGAGACAGCGGAATCCAGAAGTGGACTTGGGGCAGTTTGGCCTGGATTTGGCGAGCGGCAGCACAAATGATCGGCAGCAGTTGTTTGATTTCTTGCCGCCGCGATGCAGGTAGGAGGGCGATCGCCACTTGGTCGGGGGGAATCCCAAGCTGCTGACGGGCGGCGTCTCGGCTGGGCGCGGTGCTGAGCTGATCGACCAAGGGGTGGCCGACGTAGCTGACCTTGGCACCTTTTTTTTGGTAGTAGCGCGCCTCTTCTGGAAAAATGGCCAGCAGGCGATCGGTAATGTTGACCACTTGCTGCGTATTGCCGCCGCGAAATGACCAGACCCATTCTTGGGGGGCAATGTAGTACGCGACCGGAACGCCGGGGAGATACTGGCGGGCGTAACGGCCAATCCGCGAGTTGGGGCTGAAGTAGTCGATTAAGACAATCAGATCGGGCGGGTATTGCTGTAAATACTGCTGGGCTTGCTTTTGCAGCCGTAGGGTGGGGATGATGAAGGGAATAGCTTCGATAATGCCAATCGACCCGATGGCGGCGGTATTGCCCAGCAGTGTGGCTCCGGTAGCGGCCATGCGATCGCCCCCCAGCGCCAGAATTTCTAGCTCTAGCCCCAGCGACGTGGCCTGCCGATACAGCGCCTCAATCAAGCGTGCCCCCTGCATGTCGCCAGAGACTTCGCCCGTGCTAATAAAAATGCGCGCCTTCATTCCTCGTCCTTGGCCTCGTCCTTGGCCTCGTCCTTGGCCAGTTTGCGCCCTGGGATGGTGCCCCGTCGTCCTGGCAACTGGCTTTGCTTCAGAAATTGGTGCAGGTGCCGGAGCGATTCTGTGTCGGGCAGCAGGGCAAACTGTTCGAGCGCTTGCGGCAACGTTAGGCTAGACCGATAGAGCAGCCGAAAGGCTTTTTTGAGCGATTGGAAGGTTTTACCGTTGTCGGTTTCTATGAGGCCAGAGCGGCGCAGCCCGACTAGATTGAGCGATCGCACTCGTGCCGGGTTGCCTTCTACTAGCATATAAGGCGGCACGTCGCGGTGAATCCGGCTCATGCCTCCCACCATCGCCTGTCGCCCAATTTGGACAAACTGATGAATGCCCAACACGCCGCTAATGGTGGCACGCGATTCAATCCGCACATGGCCGGCTAGCGCTGTGCTGTTGGCAATCACGACCCGGTCTTCAATCACGCAATTATGCCCCACATGCACGTAGGCCATTAGCAAATTGCCGTTGCCGATAATCGTTGCTTCCCCTTCGTAGGTAGCCCGATTAATGGTGACATACTCTCGAATCAAGTTATTGTCGCCAATTTTGACGTGGGTTTGGGAGCCGTTGTATTTCAGGTCTTGCGGCTCTAGCCCAATGGCAGCTCCAGCAAAAAATTGGTTATTTGCCCCAATTTCGGTGAGTCCATCCAATACAACATGCGGGCCAATTACCGTCCCGGCTCCCACTTTGACGCTGCCGCCAATCACGGCATACGCCCCCACCTGAACCGTAGGGTGCAGTTCAGCGCTGGGATGAATTACTGCGGTGGGATGGATCAGGGTAGTCAAGGTGTGTTAGTCCACCAACGAAAACATCAATTCGCCTTCTGCTGCTAACTGTCCATCGACTTCGGCTCGCCCGTGCATTTTGCCAAAACGCCGTTTTTTCACCCAGAGCAGTTCTACGGTCATAATTAGCTGATCGCCTGGGACAACAGGCCGACGAAATCGTACCTTATCGATTCCAGCAAACATGAACAGCCCATCTTGAACATCTGCCATTTGAGTTAGCACAATGCCCCCCACTTGTGCCATTGCTTCCACAATTAACACACCTGGCATAATGGGTCGCCCTGGAAAGTGGCCTTGAAAGTGGGGCTCGTTGAAGGTGACGTTTTTGATCCCGACTGCCAATTTTTCGGGGACAAAGTCCACAATCCGATCGACCAATGAAAAGGGATAGCGATGGGGCAACAGTCTGTGGATGTCCTCCACCTCAAACACAGTTTTTGGCGGCGCGCCATTCACTGCTACCGATTCCGACTCGGACTGCATATGGGGTGAGACAGGGTGGAGGTCAGTCAAAATGGACATGGGGTAAGAGGGGGTTACACGTATAAAATTAGGAAATCGGTCTGTATGACTCTGGACATGTGGCGGAACATGTGGCTGACCATACACGGAACGGACTAGGGGTGTGCGTCAATCGCCGCCAGACGGCGTGCCAACTCGACATGGAGGTGATGGCTGGCTTTATAGGCCAACACATGAGCTACGGGCAGCGTGCCCAGTAAACTTAAATCTCCTATTAAGTCTAAAAGTTTATGACGCACTGGCTCATTTGGAAATCTTAAGGGTGGATTTAGCCATCCTGCTTGATTGCAAACGAGGGCATTCTCTAAGCTACCACCCTTGATCAGCCCCATGGATCGCAATTGTTCAATTTGGTGGGCTAGAGCAAAGGTGCGGGCGGGGGCGATCGCTTGCTCAAACGGTTCATGCTGCGGCGACCAGCTCATCCATTGGTTGCCGATGGCGGGCAGCTCGAAGTCGATCCCGTAGGTAAAGCGCAGGTCGGCAGAGGGCAATGCCGCCACAAACGCATCGCCTTGGTAAACCCAAACGGGTTCGCGCAGGGTGGTGTGGGAACATGGGGTCAACTGAGGGATTACTGTAGCAGTGGCGATCGCCTCTGTCCAGCCTTGGGCAGAGCCGTCCAGCAGCGGCACCTCGGGGGCATCAATTTCGATCTGGGCATTGTCTACGCCCAGGGCGGCCAAGGCGGCCAGCAAATGCTCTACCGTGCGCACACTGGCCTCTCCATCCCGCAGTTCGGTCGAAAGGGTGGTTTGGTGCACCCAATCGACCGTAGCGGCCACTCGGGGCGCTCCTGGCAAATCGACCCGCACAAAATACCGGCCTGCGCCCATCGCCGCTGGCAGCACCCGCACCTGCGCTAATCTGCCCGAGTGTAGGCCGATCCCCGATTGTTCAAACCCCTGTGCCAATGTATGTTGAACCTGATTCAACAGCCCAGGAGTCCGTGGCAGAACTGTTTGCGTTCTGCCACCTGTCCCCTGGGGCTGTGTTATGACCTGCTCCATCATCCATCCCGCAAACGTTACACCCAACTGACCTGAGGATGAGTGCTTGAGGGGTGAGGCTGACGCATCAGCATCATTCTCGTCATTCAACCCCTAGTTGCACACCCCTAACTCTATGTGCAACCGCTAGAACCGCTCTCCAATGCCGAAGTGAATGCGGCTGTCGCCTTCATCGTTCAACGCGTAGTCTACGCGAATCGCGCCCAATGGAGACTGTACCCGGACACCGATGCCGAAGCCCAGACCGCTACCCGGTTTATCGCGAACGACAGCAGGTTGACCAGGCACATCAGACCCAGTACCCAGGTCGGTGCCAAAGTCTACAAACAGCGCTCCTCCTACAATCGAAAAGATGGGGAATCGATATTCTACCGTGCCCAGCACAAAGGCTCGGCCACTGCCCACTTCGCCAGAGTCGTAGCCCCGAACTGAGTCGGTGCCGCCTAAGGAGAATGCCTCGTAGGGCGGCAAATCACCCAGAACAACGCCCCCCTGAACGTTGAAGGCCAGGGTTTCGGCTCCATCTGTAAAATTGGTAAAGTTTACCGGGATGTAGCGGCTATAGTTGCCCCGCAATCGGTTGAACAAGATGCCGCCTTGCCCCACCGGAATCGTCTGATCAGTCCCGAATCGCATCAAGTACCCGCTGGTAGGAGCCATGGGATTGTCACGCCGATCTTGAGTGGCGCTGAACTGCAACAGCAGCAAATCGTCTACGCCCCCACCGCTGAAACTGAGGTCGTTGCCCAGTTCGTCTCGTCGAGCCAGTTCGCCATCGGCATCTTGAATCCGGACGTTTTGATACTGGATGCCCGCCGAGGCGCGCCAGCCGTTGTCTAGCGGACGGCCAAAGCTAACGCCGCCACCAATCCGACGGACGCGGGGGCGATCGCCATTCGACAGCTCTACTTCTGTATCACCACCTTGAAACACCAGCGGAATCGATCGCCGACTAAAGCCATTCACGGTATAGGAGGTGCGGTATGGGTCGCCGGCAATCCAGGGATCGGTAAAGTTGACGTCAAATAGCAAGTCGCGCTCACCCAGCTGGATTTCGGCTCCTAGGCTTTGGTTATTGCCCCCCAAGTTTTGCTGCTGATAGCTGACGGTGCCAAACAAGCCGCTGGCCGAGCTAACGCCTACCCCGGCTGCCAAAGAGCCAGTGCTGCGCTCTACCACATTGACAGTGACATCGACCTTATTTGGATCTTGGCCAGGGTTGAGGGTGACCTGCAAATCGTCAAAAATGCCGAGACCAAAGGCTCGTTGCAAATCGCGCTGAATCTGTTGCTGGTTGAATACATCCCCCGAACCCGATTCAAACTCTCGCGTAATGATGTATGGCTTAGTCCGCCCTTCGATCGGGTTGCCTTCATCATCCACCAGCTCGCCATCAGAGGTCAGAAACTGCACGTTAATGTCTTCGATGATGCCTTCAGCCACCGTCAGAGTGACAACTCCCTCGCCGCTGACTTGGGGCGCATCAATAATTTGAGCCAAGACATAGCCATTGTCTTGATACCACTTGTTAATAATCCGGATGCCCGTTTGTAAGCGGTTGAGGTTTAAGGTGCTGCCATACTGCGGCGCAAAGGCTGCATCTACCACAGTTTGGGGCAAAACCTGATTACCTTGAACCCGCACGGTGGTTAAAACCGGGTTGGGCTGTACTGCGAAGGTGACCCGAACGCCGAGCGGGGTGTCTTCCGGCACGGCCTGCACATTAGAAAAATAGCCTGTGGCAAAGACTGCATTGATGTCTTGCTGAAGCTGCGATCGCGTGGTGGTAAACCCTGGCTTGGTCTGAATCGCGTTGTATACTTCTGTTTCCAGGTCACCCGTCACACCGGTGACCACCACTTCCGAGACCAATACGCGTG
>JAYUYI010000174.1:0-1931 GCA_043752545.1 Thermoleptolyngbya sp. | reverse complement strand
TAGCGCTGCCGAACCACAGTCCGGTAATTTTCCCAACGGGGAAAGCCTTTGGATCTGAGGGGCATTTGGTTTGGGTAGAACGGGGGGATGAGTTGTTTCAGCAGCAGCGCTACCGAGAGGCGATCGCCTGCTACGACAAAGCAGCTCAAGCCCAGCCAACCGAGTATTTGATTTGGTTTAAGCGCGGGCTGACCCTCGACAGCTTAAAAGAGCATGCCGAAGCGGTGGAATCTTACGACCGGGTCATTCATTTACAGCCCGAAGATTACTTGGCCTGGTTTAAGCGCGGCAAGGCATTAGAGCTATTGCAGCTCTATGAAGAAGCGGTCTATGCCTATGACACGGTCATTCGCTTACAGCCTGATAATTATTGGGCTTGGCATGATCGGGGCAAAGTGCTAGAAATCTCACAGCGCTATGAAGAAGCGGTGTCCTCCTACGATCGTGCCGTGCAGTTAAAACCAGATTTTGACCCAGCGGTGCAGGGGCGAAAACAGGTATTGAGCCAGCTGAAACAGGTCGATCAGCTGTATGGATTGCAGCACTATGAAGAGGCGATCGCCTCCTGTGAGCAGGCCATCCGCGACAACCCCGAAGACCCGCTAGCATGGCTGATGCGGGGCATGGCACTAGAAAAAATGCAGCACCATGAAGGGGCGATCGCGTCCTACGGACAGGTTGTCAAGCTCAACCCCGACGATCACCTCGCCTGGTTCAAGCTGGGTACCGTATTAGAACACTTGCAAAAACCCACCGAGGCAGTGGCTGCCTATAACCGCGTTCTTAAACTACAGCCAGATAACATTTGGGCATGGCACGATCGAGGGCGGGTGCTAGAAGGCATGGAAAACTACGAGTCTGCCCTGGCATCGTATGACAAAGCGGCTCAGCTGAAGCCAGATTTCCAAACTGCTCTAGACGCACGACAGCGCATATTAAATTTCATGAAGCAGGGCTATGCCGAAGGGCTAGCGGCCAGACGGTAAAGTACATTAGGCTCAACTTAATTTAGAGATGTTCTGCTGTATGTGGTTTTCGTGAATGCGCTATGCTCCTTTACCACGATGAAAACAATGAAGCCGAAGCGCATCGTGGTGATTGGCACCAGTTGCTCAGGAAAAACCACCTTCGCGCGTCATCTCGCTCAACGGTTAAAAACGCGGCATATTGAGCTTGATGCTATTCATTGGCAGCCGAATTGGACTCCAACACCCAAAGAAGAATTCAGAAACTTGGCGCGGGAGGCGATCGCGCCAGAGGAATGGGTGTTGGATGGGAACTATAGCTCTGTGCGCGATATTGTGTGGGCAAGAGCTACCGCTTTGATTTGGCTCAACTATCCTTTTTACATTGTTGCTTGCCGTGCGTTAGGCCGAACGTTTCAGCGTGTTTTTTATCGGCAGGTCATGTGGTCGGGAAATAGAGAAACGTTCCGTAAAGCGTTTCTTAGCAAGGATTCGGTTTTGTGGTGGGTCTTAAAAACGTATCGACGGCGGCGGCGAGAGTACCCTCGTCTCTTCCAAGAGCCTCAACATTGTCATTTGGAAATCCTTATCTTTTCATCTCTAATAGAGGCCGAGCGATTTCTCCAAAGCATCAATTCATAAACATCCAAGAGCAGCAACCGACCGCTTACAGCGTCGGCGATCGCTCGTACCCTCCACTCACTCTGGAATGAGTAAGTTTTAAGTTCCAAGTTTTGAGTTTTGAGTTGACCGCCTAACTCAAAACTCAAAACTCAAAATTCAGAACTTATTTAATTCTGAGTCCTCTGGACTAATTTAATCCTCTCGCTCTTCCTGTCGCGGTTCTAATTCCAGTTCGCGCTGATCGGGAATCACCAGCGGCTCTAATTCTGCCTGCTGAGTGGTTTCGACGATCACCTCGGCAGTTTCCTGCATTGCCAGTTCTTTGATTGGTTCCTTCAGATC
>JAYUYI010000173.1:0-23068 GCA_043752545.1 Thermoleptolyngbya sp. | reverse complement strand
TTGGTAACGGTGTACCAGCCAATTTGGGTAAAGCCCATGACAAAATCGACCCACCTTGAACCCATGTTGCCGAAGCTAAACCGCGCCATCAAGACCGTGCTCAGCCCGCTTTTGCTGGCAATGTATCCGAGAGCAGCACAATAGGAACCCAGGAGCAGGTTGCCAATGACGACTAACCAGAGCATGTTAGTAAAGCTAAACGCTGGCCCAATTGCTCCCCCCGCAAACAGGGTTGTAGACGTCAGCGCAAAACCCATTAGCAGTGGAGCAAGCGACCAAATCGGTTTACGGGCATCCATCGGAACTACCGCCAGCGGGTAGTCTTGACTGGCCTGAGAATGATCAATAACCTATGATTCTGTAGAAATACTCATGTGCCTGGAATAGACCCTTCTAATATCTAAAGTGAGCGATAACGGATTAAGGGGCTATTTTCAGTCCTGATGAGCTGCAAGAAGGTGTAACACGTTACCAAAAGCCGCGTTAATTGATTTGAAAGGTAACTACTCAGTCTGCCCTCACCCTAAATCCCTCTCCCAAGTAGGGAGAGGGACTTTGAACTGGTTCGGTTCCCCTTCTCCCAAGTAGGGAGAAGGGGCTAGGGGATGAGGGCTGTTCATAGCCTGAGTAGTTACTTTGAAAGAATAGTTTTGAAGAATAGTTTTGGACGTTAACCGAGAGGGATGGCAGTCGCCCACAAGCAGCCACCCGTGGCCACCAGAAACAAAATACCCATCACGCCTGCCAGCGGTTTTCCCCCTAGACCCGTGAGCCACTCGCCCGCCCGCCCGGTAGGTACCAATAGCTGCGCCGTTTCCACATTGGCGATCGCCCAAATCCAGCCAGCATGCAGCCCGATGGCCAGCCCCAAATGGCCGCCATCGACCCACCGAGCCAAGACCAGCACCATCCCCATCAGCCATAGACCCGGCAACTGGGGAATGTTGTCGCGCCCTTCCCAAAGCAAATGCAGCAGGGCAAAGATTAGACTGGCGATCGCCGCCGCTAGCCAAGTTGCATCGTCTTGCTGCAACTGGGTCAGGGTAAATCCGCGAAACACTAGCTCTTCGGTGCCACTCACCCAGACTCCCAGCGCCAGCGTAGACAGCAGTTGTACGCTCCAAGCGTAGAGACTCATGGTCGGGAGAACGACTCCATCTGCCCGTACACCAGTCGGCACCCGCCACGTCATCCAACCCAATCCGATCTGAACCGCAAACAGCCCCGCCAGACCCAACACACCGACCAGCCAACCCAGTCCCACAGACCCCAGCAGCTCGGTATTCCCATCTAGGCCATACTCAGAAAATGACTCGCCTAGCCCGCGCGCAAATCCCAAAACGATCAGGGGAGCCAACACATACAATGACGCGAGCAGCGGCAGCTTTTGAGCCGGGGCAATCGGCTGGGGTGGATGCCAGCGCAGGGCGATCGCTAAAGGGATGGCGATCGGTAACCACAACAACAGCCAGACAAAATAAAAGCTAGCCACTCGCCACAAAGGCGAAGCTTCTGCCAGTGCTAGCGAGACAGCAACAAAAAGATTATTCAACTTTAAATTGCAACTCCCTCTAGAATTGCGACCCTATCAAAATTGCAATCTCAGTTTAAGCGCAGGCTGTGGGCATCTGTTAAATTAGCCCAGATGAGTAGCAGGCTGCTCTAGGAGCGGCTAACTACTCATCAAAACTTGATTGATTCAGACTTGTTGAACTGCTAGCTCAAAACCAGATTTAGTCTTCGTCGTACTCTGTGGTGCCGTCTTTTTCAGAATCCATTTGAATCAAGTGGATGTGCTTATACCCCAGCTTGATCTCAAATTCATCGCCAGACTTTAGACCCATTTTTTCAGTGTAGGTTGCACCGATCACGATTTGGCCGTTTTTGTGAACGCTGACTCGGTAGGTCGGTTCACGACCTCGACCGTCGCGATCGCTATCAGCACCCAGTGAAATGCCTCGAGCCGCTAACAACGCCTCATAAAAAGCCCCCAGATTGACGCGAGTCTGGCCATTTTTTCCGACTGTCTGATAACCACAGCGGATCGCTTTTTCTCGGGGCTTCAAATGGGCAAGTTCTTTTACTTTTTGAAGCAGTGCTTTTCCAGTTAATGGAGATATTGCAGTTTCAGTCATTGTGTTGGGAACATCCTTAGGTTCAAAAGAGAGTAGATTGCTAGGTATACTCGCCGCTTTAATAAGCTTACTTGAAGAACTTGATTAAATAGTAAAAACTATATCTTGTAATTATAAGCTTAAACTTTCCCACATTCAAAGCAGTAATTTCTTCAACGTTCAAACAGCTCACAGCGAAGTGCTCAGCGGCAGTTTTCCGGCGCTGCGAGGCTACTTCAATACATTAAAAAATATATGAAATTTTAATGGTCTTAGCCAAGCCAGCGTCAGAAACCGTGGAGTAGAGAGGGTAGGGATGGTTTGTGCAACTATCCTGCATGTGATAAATCTCTAGCCATTTGGCACCAGCAAGCTAAGGCTTAAATGCTGGAAATTGCGTGCGTCTCCATTTGGGCACTAGCAAGTAGCACAAAGCCATCCCACCCGTTCAAGCAAGCCTAAACTGAGTCTAGATCCAGCGTTGACTAGTTCCATGGAATCAAAGCTCAATATTTTTGATTCTGCTCAAAACCAGCAGAGCTGAGTATTACTGGTGTTTGTGATGCGAACAGGTTTGTCGCAAAATGGCACGCAATCTTAAACAGCCATTGGGTTAGCGGTCTTAACAGCTGTGATTTCAGCTTGAGCCATCACAGATTTTATAGTTAGAGGTAGAGGTAGCAGAAGCAGAATTGCCTCAATTCCCTGTTCTGTCTAGTTGAGGTTGGTGTCCCCTTGTTTCTGCGCCAAAGTAGTGGTAGAGGACGGCGAGATCTAGATTTTAAGCTGAAATAATTTAAAGCTTGTGTCTGACGGATCCAATCACTCCATGAATCTAAACTAGGAGAAATATAGCCGAGTTCCAGCCTTGTTAGAGCATTGAGACTTAAACTAGAACAATAGCTTGATAGAGATTCAGCGCCTAATTAATCAGAAATCGGGGTTGTCGGCAGTTGGCTGGCTCCAGCGTAAAACAGTCAGGCTATTGAAACCGTGAGGTAATCAGCACATTTGGGAAACTAACAGCTGTTTGTATTTTTACTTTTGGCGTTCCTCACCCAGGACAAATAGGTTCAAATCCACTAAATTGCTGTTTAGGGCAACAGATATGCTCCGGTTTAGCCCAGCATGTTTAATCGCTCAAGCAACTTAATCACCTCACGCCAAACTTTGCTCTGCCTAAGATTTAAATTCAGCCACTCACTCCACAGTTCCTTACACCGCCCCTTTCCAGTTGTCTCCTATGCAGATTCAGTTCAAGATTTTACGGCAGACTGCCGATACTGCTCCTACATTTCAGACGTACCAACTCGAAGCAGATCCAGGCAACACCATCCTAGATTGCCTCAACACGCTAAAGTGGGAGCAAGATGGCACCCTCGCCTTTCGCAAAAACTGTCGCAACACCATCTGCGGCAGTTGCTCCATGCGGATTAATGGGCGCTCTGCTTTGGCTTGCAAAGAAAATGTAGGCAGCGAAGTCGCCCGTTTGCAGCAGATCCACGACAGCCAAATGCTTGACGGACAGGAGGCCAGCCGCCCCGATTCTGGAGAGATCCCCACCTTTATCATTGCTCCCATGGGCAATATGCCCGTCATCAAAGATTTGGTGGTCGATATGCAGAGCTTTTGGGATAACTTGCAGGCCGTTGATCCGTATGTCAGCACAGAAGCCCGACAGGTTCCAGAGCGCGAGTTTTTACAAACGCCTGAAGAGCGCGATCGCCTGAATCAAACGGGTAACTGTATTCTCTGCGGGGCCTGCTATTCAGAATGTGCCGCCCGTGAAACCAACCCTAATTTTGTTGGGCCTCATGCTCTAGCCAAAGCCTATCGGATGGTAGCAGACAATCGAGATAGCCAAACCGAAGCCCGATTAGAGCAATATAACGACAGCACTCAGGGGGTCTGGGCCTGCACCCGCTGCTATTATTGCAATAGCGTTTGCCCCATGGAGGTTGCTCCGCTAGATCAAATTAGTAATATTAAACAAGAAATTCTCGATCGCCATGATGACCAGTCAAGCCGCTCTATCCGCCACCGCAAAGTTTTGGTAGAGCTGGTAAAAGCAGGAGGCTGGATTGACGAGCGGCGCTTTGGTCTCAAAGTCATGGGCAACTCGTTTCGTGATGTGCAAGGGCTAGCTAGCTTGGGTGCCTTAGGACTGCGGATGCTAGTTCGAGGTAAGCTGCCGTTGGGCTTTGAGCCGTCGGCAGGGGCAGCAGAGGTGCGATCGCTGATCGAAGCTGTCCAGCAGCTAGAACAGAATGAAAGGATGAAGGATGAAGGATGAGGGAGGGTCGCGCCCATCTTTAGTGAGTTAGTCGCCACTGGTTGACTGCTTTACGGGTCAGCCGCCGCTGCTGACACATCTACTAGCCTTTTTCCATTTACACCATTTATTTACAACTTTATGAGCAGTAACACGCCTACTTCAACGCCGTCCGCTCACGATGCTCCAGTTCAGCCTGAACCTGCTTTTGGTTGGACTGCTTACGCCGAACAAATCAATGGGCGATTTGCCATGATTGGCTTCGTCGCCCTGCTGGTGGTAGAACTCGTGACGCGCCAAGATTTTTTTACCTGGATCGGTCTACGGTAAATGCTGGCGGTCACTGTTGAACCAATTTGGTTGAACCAATTTAATCGCCTCAGCTGAATCTAGGCAAAAAAAGGAGCGATCGCCATTGGCGATCGCTCCTTGCTGATTAGACTTTCTGATTAGACCTGAGTTATCGGCAAATTGAGCTGTCGTGATGCTAGCGAATGGTCAAAATGTATCGTCCCCGACCGTTACGATCGTAGGCGTTGGCAATGACTCGATAGCTTCCCGAGCGGGGCAGCGTGACGGTGATGGCGGAATTGGTACTATTGGGAGTCGCATCGTCGTTTTGCTCAATCACCTGACCTCCTGAATCCATCAAAATCAGGTACGTATCAAATTCGTTGCTTTCCATCGTGATCGTCACAGTCTGCCCACTCGTTCCTTGGAATGAGTAGTCTTGGTAAAGGCTGTTGTCTTCTTGCAACACAGGAGAATTTACATCTAGCTGACCTTGCTCTCGGAGCAGCGTTCGGGCGGTAGGTGTAGAAGGTGGAGCGGCATTACTAGTGGCCACACGCACGCTATAGCGCCCCGATTCTCCGGGTTCAAACGTGTTGGCTAGGATGGTGTAAATGCCATTGGTAGGCAGCGTGGCAGCTAGTCGAGAGTTGCGATCGCCCCCACTATCGTTATCTTGTCCGACCTCATCCCCATCGGGGGAGAGCAAAATCAGATAAGCATTTAGCTCACGGCTAGTCATCTCTACCACTACCTGCTGTCCGGCTCTGCCTTCAAACGTGTAGGTATTGTAATAACTATTATCGGACTGGAGCACGCTGCTATTACTGTCAAGCCTGCCTTGAAGCGGGGCACCGTCAAGAGAAATCCGCTGCGCAATTTGACCTCCACCCAGCATTGGCGACTGCTGCGCCGTGCGGGGGGCACGCCCTTCGCGCACCGCCGTCAAAAATGGCTGCACCCGCTCAATTGAAATGGCAAACCCGATACCCGTATTGCCTGTCGAACCTCTAGGAGAAAAGATAGCCGAATTGACGCCAATCATAGACCCTTGACTGTTGAGTAACGGCCCGCCTGAGTTGCCGGGGTTAATCGAAGCGTCAGTTTGGATTAACCCCCGACTAGAATCGATCCGGCTGATGATCCCCGTCGTGAACGTTCCTTGAAATTGCCCAAATGGATTGCCAATCGCAAAGGCACGCTGCCCTACTGCCACCGAACCCGGTCGGGAAATTGATACCGTCGGGAGATTTGCCTGCCCCCGGATTCTAACCGCCGCCAGATCTAAGCCTCCTTCGCCAAACGCAATCACGTCTGCCTGAAAGCGACGCCCATCGGCTAAGGTGACGGTGACCGTTTGAGCACCGCTAACGACATGGGCGTTGGTCAACACCAGCCCGTCTGAACTGATGATGCTACCGCTACCCGTACCTGACTCGGCTTCAATTGACACAACGGCTGGACTTGCAGCTTGATACACCCGGACATTGACACCCTCCTCTGCATCTTGAGCCAGTGCAGCAGTAGATTGCCCTAGGCTAGTTAGGCTTAAAAATGATTGAGGTCGCAAGGCATCTACGGCCAAGAAACTGGCTGTAGTCATGGCTATGGTAGCTGAGAGCGCTAAACGAGAAAGGGTGGTACTCATGCGGTGGGGGTGGTGGTTCTGTAGTCTGATTTACTTGATTTATTACAGTCGCTTCTATTTTCTACAACGGGCCAGGACTCGTCCAGGAAAACTTAGAGAACCTGGCTAATTATTGCTAATTTGTAGTATTGGACTTTACTTACTTCTCTACTGACTTCTCTCCTATTCTGCCCACAACTCTAGGGAAGCGTCATCTGGCCAGGTTTTAAACTTAGACAATAAATAAATTTAAAAGTCAGAACGGTCATACAGCACAATATCCCACTGCCCATTGGCATTCGATTCAAAGGCGATTTTGTTACCATCGCCGCTGATGGTAGGGTTTCGTACCTCTGCATCCAAACTGGCCGTGAGGTTTTGTAGGCGGCGCACTTGGCGATCGTATCGGTAAATATCTACATCGCCGCCGTGGCTAGCTGCAAACACAAGATAGCGGCCATCGACAGACACACCAGGGTGAGACGCAACGCTATCGACTGAGTTTAGACCCGGTAAATCGAGCAGCTTGCGGCTGACTAAGTCGTATAAATAAACATCCTGACTGCCATTACGGTCAGAAATAAACACGAGATACTCTCCGGCAACCTGTGGCTCATGCTCGGTGTAGGGGCTGTTGAGACTGCGCCCAGCTGAATCATAGGGCAGCGTCATCAAGCGTGGATAGCTGAAGCTGCTCAGAAAAAATACGACGAGGGCGATCGCCACAATCACAGGGACAAGTTTCACAGAACTATGAGGAAGAGATGAAACCAGCAGGGACGGCCTAATCTAAACCCTACACCTTTTATCACAGCCTTTTGCAACCTGTTGAGGACTGAATTAACTCATTAACTGCGTTGATCTAAGATATCCAGTTCTATGTTGCTTCCTCGGTCAATCATTTGGATATCCCACTGGCCCTCTCGACCCGACTCAAAGGCAATATAGCGGCCATCAGGGCTAACACTAGGGTTTCTAAACCAGCCCCGATATGCCCCGGTCAATACCTGAACCAGTTGTGTTACCCGATCGTAGAGTTCGACCTCAGGTCTACCGCTATCGCTAGCAACATAGACAATGTATCGGGCATTGTTGCTAATGCTAGGATGTTCGGCGATCGCATCGCGACGATTTAGCCACGGCAGATCAACTAACTGCTGTTCTTGCAGGTCATATAGCATGAGGCGGCGACGTCCATCGCGACCAGAAATAAACGCTATGAACCGACCGCTACCGCTCAAAACAGGGTGTTCATCCGTGTAGGTGCTGTTTAGCCCCTGCGGATTAATTAGCCCAACAGAATTTAAAAGAATTGCAGCCCGGGCGATCGGCTCAGCCCTGACTGCAACACAGCTAAAGTAGCTCATCGCGGTAATCAACAGCAGGCTGAAACCAATCACGAGCCAGCCCCGTACTCGATGGCTAAAGCGACCTACCGCCGCTTTAGTCAAAGTTGGAAGAGTTATCAGCCTCATCATCTGAGTAGTCAATCGGCTGGTAATCTACATAGTCGGCAGCAGGCTGCTCTGAAGTGCGACGAGTCGCACTATCGTCGGTGGGGCGAGGCCGCTTAGGGCGGGAAGAGGAAGAGGATGGACGACCGCTAGAGCGAGCAGTTCGACTCGCATCACGGGTAGGCGGGGTGTCTTGGAAATCATCATCCCAAACTCCTCGTTCAGAGCGACTAGGAGCCTCATCAGCCCAAGTGCCACGGTCTACGGAGCGAGAAGATGGACGGCTTTCAGGGCGGGAAGATGACGCAGGCGGACGCCGCTTGCGAGAGGACGGGCTATTGGGACTAGGCCGTTCAGGGCGATCGCTACCCCCACGAATCGAAGGGCGACGACGACCTTCATCGGCATAGTCATCTAGCTCATCCGAGCGATAGTCGCGGCCAGCTCGAATCCGGCGAGTGGTCGGTCGATCCTCGACTGCTGACAATTCATCGAGTTCGGCTCGATACACCCGGCTGACGGGTCGTTCATCGTCCACCAGAGGGGTATAGCGCTTGGCCTGCTCTGTGGTGGCACCGCGCAGGCGAATCGTTTCTAGGGCAAACGCCGCTGCTGCGCCCGCCATCAAGAAAAACCCGAAGGTCAAGATGGGATCTAACCGCCAGCCCTGGAAAAACAGAATTGCGCCACATAGCAGTAACACAGCCGCCAGTGCGATGTCTTGGTCGCGAGCAGATTGAGGCCGAAAATTTCTTAAAAAATAAAGCCCTGCACCACCCACAGCCAGCGCAATCCCCAGCAACGCGGCTGGGTTGCTACCAAATACCACTTGAGCTAGGACTGGTTGGGGCTGCAAATAGAGCGCACTTACCACGCCGCTCAAATTCAGTCCGAGATCCACCATCACACTTCTCCGTAAATATGTCCTAATCCTAGCGGCTGGAAATGGAAATCACCAGTCAAAATGACTACCCTACAATCCTGGAATCATCCTAACCGAGTCCTAAGCTGAAAAACTCTAGCTGAAATGGTGCCCAATAAATGAGGGACACCCCAATAGCGTGTCCCCAAACAAGTCTTGCCTCACAAGCTGCCCAACCTAGCAAGGCAGGTGGCCAAACTAAAGCCGTTGAATCTTATCTTTTTGGCTAATGAACACCAGACCCACCACAACGGGGATCACAACAATGACAAAGCCTGCCAGTAAGCTATAGAAAAAGTTCATCAATGATGGGGTCATGGGATCTTAATCCTTAATTTTAGCGATCGCTTCACTTATTAATTCTATAGGTCTGTTAACGTCTTGAAAAGTCAGCGTCTATAGAATTAAGAGGATTTTGGCAATCTTGCGGGCGCGGCACAGGGCAGCCATTTGGGTTCACGCTCTTTAGTAGAATATGAGAAGTGAACGATACATTGCTTAAAATTTGGCGTTTATGACTTCTACTGCGATCGCCTCCCTAGGACTAGGAATCACCTTCGGTTTGATGATTTTGCTATTCATCTTCCGCATCGTGTTGACCTGGTACCCTCAAGTTGACCTAACTCAGATGCCGTTCAAGCTCATTGCCCTGCCCACTGAGCCGTTATTAATTCCTACCCGAAAGTTAATTACACCGATTGGTGGGGTCGATATCACACCGATTGTATGGGTAGGGATTTTCAGCCTACTGCGCGAAATCTTACTGGGGCAGCAGGGACTCCTAACCATGATGGGGCGATACTAGTCTGGCTAGACTCCTTAGACTGGTCAGTCTAATATCACTCAGGCGCAGGTGAACTCACAGCGTGAAATGACCTGCGTCTGCATCAGTTTTTAGAAACCCACCTTACTTTTTAGACGCCTGCATCATTTGCTCGACAAAATTAGTGTAGACATTGCCATCTAAGAAATTTTGATTTTCTAAGATTCGTTGATGAAAGCCAATGGTTGTCGGTAATCCGGTAATGGCAAACTCTCTTAGAGCCCGCTTCATCCGGTGGATGGCAGAGGGGCGATCAGGTGCCCAGACAATTAGCTTACCAATTAAAGAATCGTAGTAAGGCGGAATCTCGTAATCGGTATAAACGTGAGAATCCATCCGCACCCCGTTCCCTCCAGGCGGCAGGTAGCCACTGATGCGTCCGGGGTTAGGGCGAAAGTTTTGATCTGGATCTTCAGCGTTAATCCGGCACTCAATCGCATGCCCTCGCAGCTGCACCTGATCTTGCGTCAACTGCAAGGGTTCACCCTGGGCTACTCGAATTTGCTCTGCAACTAGGTCTAACCCAGTAATCACTTCAGTCACCGGGTGTTCGACCTGGATGCGAGTATTCATTTCCATAAAATAGAAATGGCCCGACTGATCTAACAAAAACTCAATGGTGCCCGCACCGATATAGTTGATCGCTTGAGCAACCCGTACCGCCGCCGATCCCATCTTTTCGCGCAGTTCTGGGGTCAGCGCCGGACTAGGGGCTTCTTCCAGTAGCTTTTGGTGACGCCGCTGAATCGAACAGTCGCGTTCACCCAAGTGGATGACGTTGCCGTAGCTGTCAGCCAAAATTTGAAATTCAATATGGCGGGGACGTTCAATAAATTTTTCGAGGTATACACCCGCATTGCCAAATGCCGCTTCTGCTTCTCCTTGAGCGGCAAAAAATAGCTTGACCAGCTCATCTTCAGCTCGCACCAGACGCATACCGCGCCCGCCACCGCCCGCTGTGGCTTTGATCATGACAGGGTAGCCAATTTCACGGGCGATCGTCAAGGCTTCCCGTTCATCGGTTAACAGTCCTTCGCTGCCCGGTATCGTCGGCACCCCAATCCGCTGCATCGTTTCCTTTGCCGTAGACTTATCGCCCATCGAGCGCATCGAGTCGGGCGAAGGGCCAATGAAGGCAATTTGATGATCGGCGCAAATTTCTGCAAACCGGGCGTTTTCTGCCAAAAAGCCATAGCCAGGATGGATGGCGCTAACGTTGCGAGTGAGCGCTGCTGCAATAATGTTGGGAATATTGAGATAGCTTTTACTGCTGGGAGGTTCACCAATACAGACCGCTTCGTCCGCTAGTTGGACGTGAAGGGCATTGCGATCAATGGTGGAATGGACAGCAACCGTGGCGATCCCCATTTCCTCGCAGGTTCGGAGAATGCGGAGGGCAATTTCCCCTCGGTTAGCAATGAGAATTTTTTCGAAACGCATCTTGTAGGAACTGGGAACCAGGGACTAGGGGTAGAAATGATTAACTAGCCAGTGTTCTGAATTTTACGCCGAATCGGGTAACCCCAAGATGCAGACTTGCAAAATCGAGATTTCTCTTCGTTTAATTTAGAGACCAGACTGGGGCAAGAGCAAAACATAGGGTGGGAATTACCAACCAAACCCTTCAGGAAATCCCCGAAGACTCCAGTTAGCCATGCCCACCCGATGGGAAGAATGAAGGATAAAGAAGCAGCTTGCTTCTACGAAGCAGTGGAAGGAAAGATGAATTAAGTCTTGGAGGTGGGGTTAGGGGTCTCGCCTCTACAACCTAAGATCATCCTACTCTTAATCAGCCGTTGCTAGTGTAGTGCTGCCGCGATTGCGTTTGCGCGTCAATAGACTAAAGAGCTGAATGCCGATCGCTTTAATCAGATTGCCTTCTAGCTCTTTGAACATGTTCATGTTCAAGCCAAAGGCAGCATTGGCTTCTTCGACAATGCGATCGCCTGCAGCATCGTCAATCGACAGGGCATCTAGCCGTTCGCGATAGACGCGTTTGAACTCTTTTTCATCGGGGATCTGCTCAAATTCATAGAATGCCAGCCCTTTATCTTCAGAGAGATTCATCGCATTCTGAGCAATTTTTTTGAGAATTTGACCACCAGAGAGATCACCCATATAGCGGGTATAAAGGTGTGCAATTAGCAATTCTGGTTCAGTATTGCCAATCTCGTGAATCCGGCTCACATAAGCTTGAGCGGCTTCGGATGCAGTGGCCTCATCTTTCCAATTGGCACCAAAGTAGTACGCCAGATCTTGCTCAAGGCTAGCTCGGCGGTTCAGTTCAAGAAAGTAGAGTTTTCCAAGAATGGGGTGCTCCCGATGGCGATACATTTCGTCTTCCATCGCCGAATAGACGTAGTAAAGATTGGCTACTAGCTTACGGTAAGACGTAGGCTCCACGGTGCCTTTTAGAAAACACGCAACAAACCCGGTGTTTTCCGCCATGGTGTGCGCTTTCTTGGTTCCTTCGCGGAGTTTTGTTGATAAATTGCTGCTCATTCTAAAAATCCTGCTAAACGTCCTAGCTAAATGCGTCTCATCGCGACCTTGAGTACCTTTACTCTTTCTCTGGAGTATCAGCACTGACAATTTTAAAGGGCACCTAACTTGTTAGCGTAGACCGATTTGGTGAGAGTTTTTGTTAAAAATTTTTACGGGCGATAGCCCAAACCCTTGGACCGTCGGACTATAGGCGCTAAAAATTGAGAATAGAAACGTCATCTTACCGCTTAGAAAGCTTGATTTTTGTACTCTGCACTCACAAAAAATTAACGTTTAACGTCAATCTTCAGTCTCATCGAGATCAATTGCTTTAATTGGAAACCGATAGAAAATTCCACCCTGTTCATCTACCTCAAAAGTGGCGCTAAATTCTTTTGCCCTCTCGTCCAAAAATGCTTTCGCTTTGTCTCCAGGCAAATTGGCTGCCATGGAAAACTGCATCACACTCATGCACCCGTCGGTCTCTTTGGCGATCTGAAAGAAGATGGATTGAAGGCGATCGCCTTCTTTAGCCCAAGTCTCTCGATTTAAGCTCCAGGCAAGCCACCCACCCCAAATAGTTGGCGGAATCCCGAGCAGAAGACATCCAATCAATGGTTCTATTTTGCTGTCAAGCTCCTCATCTTTGTCGAAAGGGATAGCGATGGCGGCAATGAGAAAAACTCCACCAAACGTTAATAGAATTCCAGAGGCAATTCGCTTGAATAATCTCACGTGAACCATCTTATAGATAGGAGCAAGCAGAGCAAGGATCAAAAATTATTTGCCCAAATTTTAAGAGCAGCAATATAGATGAAGGCCGCGATCGCGCCCCCATGAACCCGCTACAATCACACCTATCGTGGCCTCTAGAGTCAGAACTGAGGTAAATTCTTAGGAAAAGTTTGCGTTTGTGGAACCATTCATCTAGGGTCAGTCGTTTGCTGCAAAAGGCGGCTTACTCCCCTTTCACAGCAAAGGGTTAAGTTTTTTATAGCTTAAACCCGCACTACTTCCAGCAAGCGCGAAAAATAAAACTGCGTTTTTGTCATCGCATTCCGCTCTACTTTCCAGCCATTTGCTTCTAGCGCTTTTACCACATCCACTTCACGGTGCAGGTATGCGCGAGTCGCCTTACTAGGGCCAGGAAAGAAATCGCCAATTTTCTTTAATAGGCTGTAGGCAATCGTCTTAGGCGCAAAACTCAAAATTAGGCGCGTGTCGGCTAAAGAGCTAAGATGTGCAATCATTTGGGCAGCTTGAGCTTGTGGGTAGTGGATTAGCACGTCTAGACACACCACCGTGTGGTATTTGCCGCTCAGCGATTCTAGATCTTGCACCGCAAACACCGGATTATCTGATTGCCCCAGTTCCACAGTGGCTCGTTCCTGGGCTTCACCTACCATTTTTTCAGAAATGTCGCTGGCAAATACCTGTGCTCCCATCTGAACCAGCGGAATACTCAGACTGCCCACCCCACATCCAGCATCGCAAATCGTTAGCCCCGACAAATTCGCATCATCTTTTAGCCAAGAGATTACGGTATCAACGGTTTGCTGATGCCCTTTACGGATGTCAAGTTGAACCTTGTTGACCTCGCCCTCACCGTAGATGCGCCGCCAGCGATCGAACCCCGTGGCGTTGAAATATTCTCGGACGACAGTTTTGTCATCGACTACGTTAGTCATAAATGCAGCACTTCTCAGCAGTTCTCAAGGTTTCAGTAATCATTGAAGCATTAAGCGGGCGATCGCAATCCCGTCAATAGGCTGCATCAGTCTAGGCAGCTTTTATTATTCGGTGGCAAGGGTTCTGTGGCAAGGAGCTTATGAAGCCGTGCCAGAATTTTGAACCGTAGCAGTAGTATTTTCAGGAGGTTTAATGCCACCCATCCGAATTTCGGAACAAAAAGATGCGGTACTAAAACCACCCGATTGGCTCAGCACGCTAGTTCGCAGGCGCAAGTTAGGGCTAGCAAACCAAAGCCGTTCTTCAGAGTATAGGGTTTCGTTTTCAGTAATTAAAACCAAGACATCATCATTGCCGAGGGTATAGCGACCTGTACCCAGAGCTTTTTCCGCATCACCTTTTTCCGCATCACTGAGTTGTCGCAACACTTGGCCTTGATTAGGCTTAGCTGGATCAGCAATGAGAACTAACACCGTAGAACCCGTAGGTTTGCCTTTGTCCCACTCCATTTTTCCATCCCAGGTGACATGAACACCACACAACGCTAGGGTGGGGTTAACCCCATAGTGTTCGCATAGGGCAACTATCGTAGGAGCATCCTTGGGCAGCATTTCAATTAAGAGGGTAGACTTGCCACCTTCCGATTGCTTGAACGCAAAATGATGACTAGAGCGCTGAGAAAACCACTTGCCGCTGCTTTGCTGAAAAAATTCGACAATATCCATGAGGGCGGAACTACGATACGACGCTGACCAATAAGAAAAAAAGGGGAATGCCCATGCAATCTTTTATCTTATAGCGATCGCCCTCCGCAATTAGCATCTGCCTCTAGATCTTGGTGGCTTCTATCCTGCCGAAACGGAGTAGGTTACAGCAGCGCCAAAGCCTTATTACCAAAACCTCTCGACTGCCGACCTTCAGGGCAATATCTCCAAAAAATGGATCGGGTTTCCCTGCTTTGTTTTCTTTGTTCAGCAATTACTGAACATTTAGAACTTGTTATAATGATATCTGTAAAGCAAACGTTACAAACTACTATAACAACCTTGACCTGGGCAACTCCCTCTGATCAGACACATCTCGAAATAATTCCTCCTGAAAAGCTGCATCTCGAAAAGACACCTCTTGAAGAAACACAGCTCAAAAAAACACACTTTGTCGAAGAAGTGGGGCTGATGTTTGAGTTAGTGGGTCTGCCGCGTATGGCTGGGCGGATTTTTGGCTGGCTATTAATTTCAGAGCCAGTGCAGCAATCTAGCAGCCATTTAGCAGAGATATTGCACGCCAGTAAAGGCTCCATTAGCACCACAACTCGTCTGTTAATTCAAATTGGCTTAATTGAACGGGTGAGCTTACTAGGCGATCGCCGCGATTACTTTCAAATCAAACCCCACGCCTGGTCTCAGATGACCGAACAGCATATCTCCCAAATTACCGCTTTCCGAAAGTTAGCAGAGCGCGGACTAGACTTGCTAAAAGACACCCCACCCCCACTGCAAAAGCGGCTCCAAGAAATGCGAGATATCCATGCCTTCCTGGAGCGAGAGCTACCCTTACTGCACCAGCGCTGGGAAGCAGAAGCAGCCGTATTACAACAAGGCCAAACAGCCCAGAACAGCAATCTCTAATCTTCATCCTTCCTCCCTCATCCTTCTTCCCTCCTGCATCCTTCTTCGTCTTCCTCCCATGACCATGCAAATTCCGTTGATTGGTAAAGTCCAAAAGCCTAATCCCTGGTTTTTAGGATTGGTGGTAGCAGGCTTGGTTGGCGCTGGCGCAGTGGCCACAGTGGCTGTTCGCAATCACAACGCAGCGCCCGATATCAGCAGCTTGACAGTACCCGTAGAAACCCAATCGTTGACCATACGTATTGCCGCCAATGGCAAAGTGCAGCCGATTCAAACGGTGAACCTGAGTCCCAAAAACTCTGGGATTTTGGCTCAGCTGTATGTGGAACAAGGCGATCGCGTCCAAAAGGGGCAACTGATTGCCCGCATGGAAAACAACGACATGTCACCCAAGCTGATTCAATCCCAAGCGCGGGTCGAGCAAGCCCAAGCGCGGCTGGCCGAGTTAAGAGCGGGCGATCGCCCTGAAGAAACGGCTCAGCGTCAGGCGGATGTGGAGCAAGCCAATGCTCGCGTCCAAGATGCCCAAGCCCGATTAAACTTGGCAACCGAGCGGCTTCAGCGCAACCAGCGATTACAAAGTGAAGGGGCAATTTCCACCGACTCGCTGGACGAAATAATTCGGGAATCTGAAAGTGCCCGCGCCAACTTAGAACAAAATCGAGCCAGCTTTCGCTCCGCCCAAAAATCGTTTGAACTCTCTCGCAAGGGTAGTCGCATCGAAGAGATTGCCGATGCAGAAGCTCAACTGAAAGAGGCTCTAGGGAATTTGGCAGCCGTGCAAGTGCAGCAGGACGACACCCTAATTCGGGCACCCTTTAGCGGCGTCGTCACCCAGAAATATGCCACCCAGGGAGCCTTTGTCACTCCGACCACGTCCGCGTCGGACGCCACCTCTGCAACGTCATCCGCAATCGTGGCGATCGCCAATGGCTTAGAAGTTCTCGCAGAAGTGCCCGAAGTAGACATTGGCTCACTCAAACTAGGTCAAGCGGTCGAAGTTCGAGCTGATGCCCTCCCCGATCAAGTGTTCCAAGGCCGAGTTCGATTGGTCGCACCTGAAGCGGTTGTGAAGCAAAACGTCACCTCATTTCAGGTACGAGTCGATTTGACCAGCGGCCAAGACAAGCTGCTGTCCGGGATGAACGTAGATTTGACCTTTTTAGGCGATCGCCTTAACAACACGCTCGTAGTGCCCACCGTTGCCATCGTCACCAAAGATGGCCAAACAGGAGTTCTGATTCCGGATTCAACTAACAAACCCGAGTTTCGTCCCGTCACCATTGGCACCGCTGTGGGCGATCAGACCCAAATTTTAGACGGCATTGCATCGGGCGATCGCGTCTTCATCGATCTCCCCGCCGCAGATGCCCAGAAATGGATGAACCCAAATGACGATCAGAAAAATACTAACAACTAGACCCTCACCTTCAACCCTGCAACATGGACATTCTTGAAAGCGTCAAAATGGCCGTCAAAACCTTGACTGCCAATAAAATGCGAAGCACCCTGACGATGCTGGGGATTATTATTGGCAATGCTTCGGTGATCACAATGGTCGGAGTGGGTCAAGGGGCACAGCGATATGCAGCTGACCAATTCGAGTCCCTAGGACCTAATGTCCTATTCGTCATCCCCGGCAGCAGCGAATCGCGCAACCGCACCCTAGACACGCCGCGTACCCTAACCTTAGAAGATGCGAATGCGATCGCGACTCAAGTTCCCACCGTTAGCGGCGTCGCTCCCCAACTGCAAACCCAGCAGGCGGTCGTCTACAGCAACCGCAGCACCAGTGCCTTAATTCTAGGCACCACGCCAGATTTTAGTCCTGTAAGAACCTTTGACGTGGCGAAAGGGCGCTTCATCTCTGATCTAGATGTGCAGCGGGGAACCCGTTCTGTAGCCCTCGGGGCAGATTTGGCCAAGAGTTTATTTGGCGCATCCGATCCCCTAGGGCAAACAATTCGGATCAAAAATATTAGCTTTCAGGTGATTGGGATCATGGAAGCAAAAGGCGCATTCCTGGGCAATAACCAGGACGATGTTGCCTACATTCCCCTCAGCACCATGTCCGATCAAATCACGGGCAACACCTCACCCTATGGCACAGAAGTCACCTTCATCTCCATTGCCGCCCGCGATGAAAATTCTGTTGGAGCTGCCCAATTCCAAATCACCAACCTACTGCGACTACGGCACAAAATTGTCACCGATGATGATTTCACGGTTCGAACTCAAAAAGATGCCTTAGAAGTAGTGGGAAATGTAGCTGGCGCACTAACAATTATGCTGGCGGCGATCGCAGGCATTTCCCTCTTTGTCGGCGGCATTGGCATCATGAACATCATGCTCGTCTCTGTCCGCGAACGTACCCAAGAAATTGGCCTCCGGAAGGCGATCGGAGCCTCTCAAGACGACATCCTGGTGCAATTCATCATCGAAGCCATCATTTTGGCAGCGCTTGGCGGTGCCGTAGGTACCTTGATTGGCGTCGGAGGTGTGACGTTAGTTTCGATGGTCAGCCCCCTCAAAGCAGGCGTTTCTCCCGCCGCCGTGATGATAGCAGTTGGAGTTTCTAGCGGCATTGGGCTATTTTTTGGCGTCGTCCCAGCGCGCCAAGCCGCCAAACTCGACCCCATCGTGGCTCTACGCAGCGCCTAATTCCTCATCCCTCATCCCTCATCCCACTGCTGCGCAGAAGCAAGCTACATCCCTCATCCTTTTTCCCCCTTCTACATGAAAACCATCATCCGCTTTGAGCATGTTTCCAAAGTTTACGGCTCTGAAAATACAGAAGTAAGGGCGCTGTCCGATGTCAATTTGACAGTAGAAGCCGGAGAATATTGTGCGATCATGGGGCCTTCAGGATCGGGCAAATCCACCGCCATGAACGTCATTGGCTGTCTCGATCGCCCCACCGGTGGCAGCTACTACCTCGATGGCGTAGATGTAGCACAGCTCAACGACCACGAACTAGCGCACATCCGCAACCGCAAAATCGGCTTTGTATTCCAGCAGTTTCACCTTCTGCCACAATTAAGCGCGATGGAAAACGTCATGTTGCCCATGGTCTACGCTGGCATCCCACTGCCCCAGCGCCAACAGCGAGCCACCGAAGCCCTGACACGAGTTGGCTTAGCCAATCGGCTCAACAATCGACCCAACCAACTTTCAGGTGGTCAACAACAGCGGGTGGCGATCGCCCGTGCCATTGTCAATCAACCCGTGCTGTTACTAGCCGATGAACCCACCGGAGCACTTGATTCCCACACCACCCAAGAGGTTATGGCCATCTTTGCCGAACTCAACGCCAGCGGCATCACAGTCGTTATGGTCACCCACGAATCAGAAGTAGCACGCCTGACACGTCGCGTCGTCTGGTTCCGGGACGGTCAAGTGATCCATCCCAACCTTTCCCCCACAGATTTAGCTCAGGTCACCGTTGCCGCCGTATAAGTTGCTCCATCTAAATTAGCTCCCTCTAACCGAGCATGATCCAGGTTGGCTTGACTTAGATTTGCCTGCCACAAATCCGCATGACGCAAATCTGCCCAGGTCAAGTTTGCCAAACTCAAATCAGCCTCGCTTAAATAGGCTTCTTGTAAATTGGTTCCGCTCAAGATGGCTGCCGTCAAAATTGCGCCATTTAAATCCGCCCCACAGAGATTTCCATCTCCTAAATTAGCTCGACTCAAATTAGCACCGACCAAATCTGCCAAGCACAGATTCGCCCCCATCAAGTCTGCCTCACTTAAATCTGCATAACAAAGATTAATCCCCCGCAAGTCTGCACCCCTAAGAACGGCTCGTCTCAAGTCTGCACCGGAGAAATCTGCACCCTTCAAATCAGCACGGCTTAAATCTGCGCCTCGAAGCGTCACGTTTTTAAAGATTGCACCCTTCAAATTCGCGTCTGCTAACTGGGCATCATCCATGCTGGCCTCACTCAAATTGGCTTGTTGAAGTGTCACCATGCGCAGGTTAGTCTCTCGCAAATTTGCACCGCGTAGATCTGCTCCCTCTAAATTTGCCTCTTGCAAATTAGAGCGACTCAGATCAGCCCGATTTAAGTTGGCCATCTGTAAATTTGCGTCTGAGAAAACTACCGCTCTCAAACGCGCTCGACTCAAATTTGCTTCAGGCAGATCAGCAGCTGTTAGGTCAAGCAACTCTCCAATCTCCGTCGGGTTGCTTTGCCGCCATTCATTCCAAGCACATACCCCCTCCCGCAGCAACGCTAACAAATTGGTGTTTGCCATAGGTATTGACTCTGAATCGCTCTAGTTAATCTCTTTCGGGTTAAGGAAGAAACGTCCGGATGGTATGAAAGAGTTTTGCAGCAAAGCAGCAAAAAATTTAAGTTCATAGAAATAAATATTTGAAGCGATAAATATAGCGTCATAGCCTACACAAGGCTAAAGCCTTCTAGCGCAATCCCTAGTACGTTTGGAGCGCAACTCAGATAGCCTTCAGACTCTATGGCTTTAGTAGAATCACTGACCGCTGCAACGATGTCCTCAGCTGTTTAGTTAAATGTCCGGATTGAGAAGCAATATCTGATGAGCCAAGATTTCTATATGTTTGCATCTACAAAAAAACTCATGAATCTTCTCATCGCTCTCCTTGCAATTGTTACATCTATAGTTTCTGTTCCGAATCCATCTCATCCTGCTGACTATCAAGTTAAAAATCCCCCTTGCGACGCCTCGTATGTAGAGTGTCAATAGAGTTTCAATAACTGTAGAGTATGAATAACCATCGCCCACTACATGCTCTGCGCGTCGCGTTAGTTTTTAGCCGAAAGATATTAAATCAATAGTAGTTTTACAGAATCCTGACTCAGCAGCCATCATAGTAAAGGTGATTGATTGCAGGATGTACTGTGGACGGTTTTTTGAATCTGAATAAGCCAGCGGGATTTACATCTCATGATTGTGTAGCACGAGTGCGGCGCTTATTGCACATGAAGCGAGTAGGACACGGCGGGACACTAGATCCAGCAGCGACAGGCGTACTGCCAATTGCTCTGGGTAGAGCAACACGCTTGTTGCAATTTCTGCGTCAAGACAAAACATACCGCGCCACTATTCAATTTGGTCTTCGAACAGCAACAGATGATTTAGATGGAGAAATCTTAACAAAGAAGCCAGTTCCTGAGTTAGAGCTATCAGCGATCGAATCCTTGTTACCAAAATTTCAAGGCAGCATTCAGCAAATACCTCCCCGCTACAGTGCCATTCAAGTGGGCGGCAAGCGTATGTATGATTTAGCTCGGGCGGGAGAAACAGTAGAGGTGCCCAGTAGAATCGTGGAAGTCACTGGCCTTGAAATAGTAGGCTGGCGATCGCAAGACTTTCCCAAACTTGAGCTGGCAATTACTTGTGGTGCAGGCACCTATATCCGCTCAATCGCCCGCGACTTAGGCGAATTACTAGGAACGGGTGGTACTTTGGCTGGCCTAATCCGCACAGAGAGCCACGGCTTTACCCTCCCCAGTAGCCTCACATTAGAAATGCTAAAAGCACAAGTCGAAGCTCAAAGTTTTCAACCTTTAGATCCTGCACAGGCACTCTCACATCTCTCTAAAATCAATCTTACTCAGGACGAAGCAAAACGCTGGAGCCAAGGGCAACGTTTAGCCAATATAGAAGAGAATTTAAGCGAAGAGAATTCAAGTCCGCTACTAGATACTCCACTCAGAGTTTGCGACCATACAGCAACGTTCCTTGGCATAGGCCGCTGGAGTCAAACAGAAGACGACCCAGTTTTAGCACCCTGGATAGTGTTTGGAGAGTAAAGAAAGACGTCGATGGAGAGGTGTTTAGCCCCTTAATCCCACGTTGAAACAGAACGCAAAGCATCTGGGATTGGCGTATGTTGAGGAAATTCTAATTGGGTTTCGCGCAAGCCCAAATACCCAGATTCTGTAAATGAAAGCAACATACGTTGAAGTGCAATCCAAACATCGGCATCAAATTCCCAATCTCGATCAAAGGGAGACCGAACAGCGATCGCCCGCAATGCCCAAAAGTAATTATTTCTTACCAACGAACCACTCTTTTTATAAGGGGGTACATCTTCTTTGTCTAAAAACAATACCTGCTCCTCAATTCTGGCTCTCATGGAATGACCCTAACACTAAATAATACACTTGTTCTATTCAAGCACAGAGAGTAAGGTATTGGCTGAGTATTTAAATTTACCCTACCGTTTAAATAGCCCTTTTCCTCTTAACGCATCCAGAAACACAAAAACTGCCGGGGAGTGGAGCACATTGGCTAGTACTGCTGCTCCAATTACCCGCTCTAGAGGCATGGGAAGCGATCGCACCTGTACACCCTTAGGAATTGGTAAAGCCGCCAGTCTTGGCAAAATAGCCGATCCTAATCCTTGTGCCACCATACTAACAATCGTGGAATCTTCTTTAATTTCATAGGCTACTTTCAACTCCTGTCCCCAGGTTTCCCAGTGCTCTCGGACGATTGAAGTGCATTCAGCATAGTTGTAAAGAATAAAAGAATAGCAAGATATCTGAGTCCATGAAAGTGATGGGGGAATAGGGTGAATACCCTCGGGAATTAATACGACAAATTCATCTCGTGCAATTTCCCAAGTATCAAACTCATTTGCTCGCGGCAAAGACATTAACCCAATATCTACTAAACCCTCCCTAAGCGCATGCTCTACCCCGGTCGGATCATCCTCAGTCAATGTCACCTCCACACGAGGAAACCATTGTCTAAACAAGGCAATCTTCGCAGGTAGCACATGAGTAGCTGCACTCCGAAAGGAAGCAATCCGGATGCGCCCGCCTTGTAATCCCCGCGCTAAGTTGGCTTCATGATCAATATTTTCGCGCGCCTGGATAATTTGGCGAGCATGAACCATGATTTGCTCCCCTAATTGAGTAGGATGAGCGCCAAAGCGTCCACGAGTCAGCAGAGAGACGCCCAGTTCTTCTTCCAAAGAGGCGATCGCTCGACTGACCAATGACTGTGAAATATCTAACTGCATTGCAGCAGCGGAAAAACTTCCGTGTTCTACCACCATAAGCAATATTCGTAGTTGCTTAATATTCATTTTTTACATTTATCCGATCTTTGCATAGAAGCAAGTCGCATAAAGTTTTGTATCTACAAGAGAGTTTAAGTTAACTTAAACCTGAAACCGCATCGCCCTTCAAAATTCGTAATCAGCTTTAATCACTGAGCGTAGACCATAAAACTATGTTCGACTTGATACCTTACCAAAAATTTCGCGATACCCCCAGCGTTCGATTCTTCGATATCACGATACCCAACTCCAATGCTCGAGACCTCGTATTTCACGATGGGCCTGCCACCAGTCCAAATAACACTGCTGAAGGATTCTGGCAATTGCACATGCATTCTCATCAAGAAGACAACTTACTGGCGCTGTCTGGAGGTCGTACGTTTTACTTAGTCAACTTTACGTGGGAACATCCCTTTCATATAGTGTGCCTCCAAGCAAATGGCGACTTTTGCGGATACCGCCTGGAACGTTTCACCGTTCTGTATCAGATCCAGATGGCTCTCTGGTGCTAAACCAGGCCGTTCGTGACAACCAAGCTACCATCGCTAGTGAATTTAGAGTCTACAACAGTGGCGGCATTCCCCGGCTGTTAAAGGCTACTAACAAAAAGGCAGCTTAAGCAGGCATTAAGTGGAGATAAACAAAAAGGTTCTACGAATAAACGTAGAACCTTTTTATTTAGTATTGACCTGGCACCGAGCTATTTTTGCA
>JAYUYI010000172.1:0-1931 GCA_043752545.1 Thermoleptolyngbya sp. | reverse complement strand
CGGCGAGGTCGTCAATGTCCATTTCCCGAATTTCGACATTCGGGAGGTTGGTATTTGCCTTGTCCGGGTCGGAGGGCAGACTCATGGCGAATTGTTGGAGGGGCGGGTTTGGCAGGACGGTCTATGGTGTATTCTACAGCCGCTTTTATGCTTGCGCTCTGCCGCCAACTTTGAGTTTTGAATTTTGAGTTTTGAATTTTGAATTGGCCAAATTTAAGTCAAAACTCAAAATTCAAAATTCAAAACTGATCTAATCTACCTAGGGCGATCGCTCTAGCGTAATGGCCGCGTCTGGTTCTGCTGAGGGGGCATCGGGCAGAGACGGTTCATTCGACGTGAGCGTGTGGATCGTGAGTGCCTGCGGCGGAGTGGCATCGGGTGGATACAGAAAATCTACTTGCACCAAGCGGCGATCGCCCCGCTGGAGGTCTAGCGTGAGCAGCGGTTCTCCTTGTTGCCCCTGATGCTGCACAACGTGAACATAGCGGGTTTGCGAGACGCCCCAGTCGTTGGTATAGCGCAGGCGCAACGTGCCTCGAAAGAAAATACGGCGATTGGGCGGTTGCAAGAAGCGTAACGCTTGACCGCGCAGCCCCTCATCTTTCATCGGGGTTTGAAACAAAATAGACACGCGCTGAGCGCGATCGGTATTGTTATATAGGGGCAAGCTCAAATCATAGTGAATGCCGTAGTTGCCATGGGCACGATAAGCCGTGTCTGAATAGCGAACCAGCATCGGCGCACTTTGAACTTGCTCAGTCCCTAAAGTATGGCGATCGACGGTACTAATCGCGTAAGACACCGACTCTCCCACTTTGGGAATAGTTAGGCGATTGACGTCTGGCGAGTCGGTTAGGCGCGCCTGCCATTCGGAACCCTCAGCCACTCCAGCCACTCGACCGTAGTAAAACCGATTTAACCGCCGCGCATTGGGTGAGGTTGGAGCGCGATCGCGGGGGCCTGCCAAGTTGCCCTGCTGCAACATCGCCAGCCATTCGTTAATTCGAGGCGATCGCTCACTCCCATTTTGATTAATCCGGCCAAACATGCCCAAACTGGCAACATGAACCGGGCCATCGCTCGACAAATACATCAGCGTTGTCCGTCCATTAATCGGAATTTCACGATTTCGAGGGGGTAGCACGGATACTACTGCCCCTAACGGATCGGCTGCTTCAGCGGCATCTAACTCTGCCTCCGCTGGCTCTACTATCGGTGGCAGGGGTTCGCCATTGCGAAAGGATGCCAAACTGCGCAGTGGAATGGGTTCGCTCAACAGCAACTGCGTGTGTCCCGGCGCTACCACCACCCGATCTGGCAAAATCGACTGACTCAACCCACGCAAAATGTCGCCCATCGTGCGACTACCTGGGCCGGCAAATACGCTGGATGATGCATTTGCGACATACGACGGTAGGTTATAGAACGGGGCTTCTTGACTCAAGTAACTAACGGCCTGTTTGACCTCAAGGGTGACGGGTTTAGTACTGGGGTTGTAGATCACAATCCCGATGAACAGCGTGCGGGCATCGTTAGCTGTAATGCCCCGCGCTATGTGGTGGGCAAAGATATCAAACCGCCCTTCAAAGGCATAATTCAGGTGGGCTGAGGGCACACGCATCCCGGTTGGCGGAAACGTAGAAAGTAAGATTCCTTCTTGCTGCACTACCTCTGGGCTGTTGCTATTGAAGACCGGAACCGTATCGAGTTGCCCCGGCAATACTCGAACTTCTTGTGGTTCCACAATCTGTTGAATGCGAGGGAGTTCAATGGCAGGTGCCCCTGGCAAGTAGATTTGGGCTAGTGGAATCAACGAGAGCAGCTTCAGCATGTGGAGGTTGGAGGAAGACAGGACTAATGATTCGCCATTACTGTAGGACTGAATGGTATGGCGGAATTGGATGATTTATGAATTGTCTATGAAGATATTA
>JAYUYI010000171.1:0-11813 GCA_043752545.1 Thermoleptolyngbya sp. | reverse complement strand
GAAGCTGGCAGTGAGTTTGTAGCGAGAATGCTGACTGTCAATCGTTCATTGAAATTACAAGGGCGTTCTATCTTAGATTTTCTGACAGAATCTTGTCTCGCGGCTCGACTAGGCATGAAGCCACCATCGCTAATTCCTGCTGTTCACGATACCCCTGTCCCACACGCTAGAACCTTCATTTTCTTGTAGGCTATTGGACACTTACGTTTGCTCATAGCACGGTTTCTGCGATCGCCTGAACAACCCTGGTGTTTTATTTTAGTTATTGGGATAGAGAGTGGGGGCGATCGCATTGATTACATTTTGATGAATTTCACTTTTTACTGGGAGCGATCGCATTAAATCCACGTCTCACCCCCAGAGATCTGAATGAGGTTCCGCACTCCCCCACGAGACTTTCTAAAGCCATGACGAGTTGGGTGAAAAATATATGTTGCTAGAGCGCCCTGAATTTTCCTAGTATCACGGTCAACATCACGGATGTCCCCATCAAACTTGAGTAAGTCACCCCTCTCAAACTCTGGAGACATATGAACATATGTGCGCTTGCAAACAAATAAAATGATCTTAGGCTTTAACTCTGCAACCACTTCCTGGAAAATAGGTTTTGCATTTCTCCACATTTCTTCTGTAGGAGCAACCCCAGGACTGGGAAGCCAATCCTGGATGTATTCATGGTGTGCAACAGAGTGCCAAAATTGTTTTCTTGACTCCTCCGTATTGGCATTCTCAACAAAAGTGCGTTGAATATTACTAAAGAAACGATGCTTCCAACTTGCATTGATGATGCTCTTGATTAGTCTATGTGTAAACGTAGAATGAGGTTCTTCTCTTTTTAAATTGTCTGTATAGTTTGATTCCCCAATAATTAGAATTGGAATCTTAAACATACTTTTATGACCATATTGATCCCCTTTCCACGGTTCAAAAAGACATTTAGTGTTAGTGGTCATTTAGGATTGGGAGCATCTCACTTAGGAACGTGGATTTAATAAACTCCAGATTTAGCGTAGGATGATCTGATGTTTAGTCAAGTTTACATTTATATAAACCAAACGACAAAAGGTATTGACTCTGCACCCGGTATGCCCGTATCCTGTGTGATTAAGGTTGCAGAACGAACCGAGCAACCCGCGATCGCTCCAAAAATCTAGCACCACTCAATGCTGTTCTCAGCAACATTGAGTGGCTAACCCCCAACTGTGACAAGGCAGTATGGAGGCTAACCCAAAATGATAGCATTCTCGATAGCCGCCCTGCTTTTCTATGGAAACGGGGCGGCTAGTTTTTGGGGTTTCCTTCCCACGCCAAATGTAGGAGAACCCCGATGTTTGAAATGTTAGATAAACCGTTTGATGAAACGTTTGATGATGCGTTCGCGCCAGCGCTGACTCGTCCGTTCGCCCGCAACTTTTTGACCGATGGAACCGGAATGGATGGCACAGACAAACCCCAGCCACTACTGCTCCCCCTCTACGCCACCCCCCTCCTTCCCGAACAAGAACAACAGCGCATCCTCATCATTAGCACTCCGATCTGGGTACGTGAAACCATCCACGAACTGCATGCACGCGGCTTTGCCAACCCCAACGATTGGAGCCACCCCCTGCCCGGTGTCAATCCCGGCGAAGTGGTCAGCATGCTGACTCGGCGGCGACAACGACGCAGCAGAGAGTGAGGGAGTTATTAGTTTTGAGTTTTGAGTTTTGAATTGATGGCTTAACTCAAAACTCAAAACTCAAAACTCAAAATTCAAAACCCTGTTGCCTAAGACCCCAACCGCACCGCCAGCGGATTAGGACTCGATCGCCATAGTTGTTCCAATTGATTAGCAGGCATCGTCAAATACAGCACATCATCTGGCTGCAACTCGAGTTCTAGCAGCTTCCAGCCGTGCATCGTATTGTGCTTTTGCTCTAGATATAGCGGCACAAAATCTGCATCCATTGCCGCGTGCTGCACCTGCCTGCCGCAAAATGGATGGCTCGGTGTAATTAGCGTGGCCAGCGCCACCCACAAACTATCACCTGCCAGCCCATTCCCCAAAATCCGCCCCCCCAACGCTGCCGCTGCAAACGACGGAGCTGCCAGATCTACCGGACTGAGTACCGCTTCAAAATCAAACACCTGCTGCGCCAATGGGGCAAATTGCGGATCTTGGTTGCGCACAATCATCGACAGTCGTGGCGCTAGTCCCTTAGCGGTGAGCGCAATTTCCAAATTGGCCACATCGTCACTCGTCATCGACAGTAGCGTTCGCGCGGTCTGAATGCGGGCGTCTTGCAGCGTGGAGGCAATGCTGGCATCGCCAATAATGACAGGCACTCTGAGCGCCCGTAGCGCATTCAAAAACCGATTCTGCGGATCTTTTTCGATCACGACGATCTCACCGCCACTGGCTTGCAACAGGCGCACGGTTTGTACACCCATGCTTCCCAGCCCGCAAACAATATAATGATTGCGTCGGGGCACAGGGGCGACTTGCCAAAGCTGCTGCAATCGTGTTCCCAATACCAGGTCATTCAGCAACGCATAGCAAATCCCAATCACGCCAGTGCCCAACAGCATCATTACTACCGTGAACATTTTGATGCTGTTGGGCGATCGCTCTACAACCGATTCATTGCCGCCTGCCCCTGTAATCATCCCTACCGAGAAATAGAGCGCATCGATAAAGTCGGCGCGCACATTTTCGGTATAGAGCACGGCTGCTCCCAAAATAGTCAGCAGCAGCACCAGCATCACAATCACCGTGGGGCGCACATGCTCTTGAAACTGCCGGACATGGCTAAGCCAGCCCATCGCCTTTTCAATCAGGGTGCGATGGGCAATGTGTACGTGGGGCTTGGTAGCCATAATCAGGCGATCGCCCCATTGCAGTTCTTGGTCATTCATCACTGCCGAGATCAAATCCATCCGGCTGTTTTCGGGCAAGTAATAGATCAACATCCGGCTGCGGTCGTCCCACAAATCGCTGAGTTTGCGCCCCAGCCATGGATGGGCTTCGTCTATCACTTCTTCTTGAATCGGCCACAGTTGTTCAAATAAGCGCACTTGGCCAATGGCGCGGTTGCCCATGGCAGAAAATGCAAATACGGGTGCGGCCAGCGCCGCCACGCTCATGCTGACGTGATCGGGCAGCACATGGTCGAGGCGATCGCCCAAACTAGCATTAAATAAGCGGTTAATAATCCGAATTTTGGGATTCAGCACCCGCGCTTGGGTCAGCACAGCCAAATTGAGGGCGTCGTCGCCCGCCGCCAGCACCAGCGTATGAGCCTCTTGGATCCCCGCTGCTAGCAGAGTTTTTGGCGATCGCAAATCCCCGATGACAACATTGTCACTATTGATGTCAGGCCGCGATCGCTGATCGACGCCTGTGACCAGCGCCCCCTGCTGTTGCAGTAAACAAAAAATCTTGTACCCGGTACGACCCAAGCCGCAGACAATGATTCGAGGTTTCATGCTGCTATAAACACGCGGACTGCCTATGAATCTCTGCACTTCATTTTTTTGTCTAGTCTGCGTCTAGAACTGTAATCAAAAGCACGACCATACAAAACGTGACGTTCCCTGGCCAGTGGCGATCGCCCATCTCACCCGATGATTCCAGAAATCCTGCGGGAACACTGAGGCGATAGTCCCCAGTTTTTGGAGCACCTTTTTCTATGCGTCGCCTTTCCACCCGCATCGGCAATCGTCCCAAAGTTAGCACCATGCCCCGGCCTCAAACTGAAGCCGCCGCTTTTTTGGACATCTACAAGCTAGTCGTTGAGAAAAAACGATTGCAGGGCGAATTGGTCAGCATGGACGACCGCCGCCAACAAATTAGCGATCGCCTTGCTATATTAGAAACCCAAATTGTCCACATGGAAGCTGCCGTCCAAACCCTGCGCGGTATCCCCGTCACAGCTCCCACTCAAGCGTTACAGTCAAAGCTCCCCAGTCAAAGCTCCCATACCTTTGACATGCTGTTTGAGGAATATTAGATCCTTCTCGGTGAAAAAGCTCGATGAAAAAGATTGAAAAAGCTCGATGAAAAAGATTGATGAAGTGTGATACAACGTCAATGACCCCAGCGGCGATCGCCCATTAGCATCATGAGCTTAGACACCCTGATTGATCTCTGTATCGGCATTGGGCTAAGTGCAGCAGCGGGCTTGCGGTTACTGGTGCCATTTTTTATCTTGAGTCTGGCGGCTTTGTTCGGGCACTTCCCAGTATCTGCCGATATTCAATGGGTCAACTCCCTGCCTGCCCTAGAAACGCTGGGGTTAGCCGTAGCCGTTGAAGTGTTGGCCTACTTCATTCCCTGGCTAGATGCCGCGTTAGATGTAGTAGCGCTGCCTGCATCCATCCTGGCCGGAACGGTTCTAACGGCGGCCTTTGCCACAGACCTTGACCCATTTTTGCAGTGGAGCCTCGCCATTTTGGCCGGGGGCGGCATCGCCGGAGCCATGCGAGGGCTAACGGGGTTCTCTCGCTTGCTCACTACCACCTTCACCGGCGGGTTAGCCAACGTTGCGATCGCAATTGTGGAAGTGGTGGGCGCAGTGCTCCTGTCGATTTTGGCGATCGTGCTGCCAGGTGTTGCCATCATTACGGTGATGGGGCTATTGGCAATCGTCATCCGCATCGGTCTGCGCATCTGGCCCAAACCCAGGCAACTAAAAGACGCTGAAACACCAATCGAAGGATAGCACTCAGCTTATGGAGCCTGAGTTATGGCAGCTGAGATCTGGTGAAGGGCGGCTGCTCTCGGCTAATTGTGATGAGCGGGCTGCTCTTCATCGGGTTCGTGTTCCACCACAAACACATTGGAATAGAGATTAGCAATGATCTGTTGCCCTTGCTGGGTCAGCGATAGATAGTGCAACCCATCTTTGACATAGGGATACACGCCATTCCAATAAAACTTGGGGTAGTTCTTCCTCAAATCGCCGGGATGGCGGTAGCCCAATGATTTGTTGACGCCAGTTTCCTCAAATTCGTAGTACAACGCCCCAATCTTTTTGAGATAGCGAGGATCGCTCAGCTGGCCAATTAGGTCTGCCGCCCGCACCAAGCCAGGATAGTTGGTCGTGTCTTGGTGGTCGTCATCGCGGGGAACCGGAAACCGGGTTAGCTCAATGTTGCGCTTGACCAATTCTGCATCAATTAATTTATTGCTGCCAAATCGCTCATCAATAAACAACTTAGCGCGATCGACGTGATACGGCGTCAGCCCTGCATCAGACGAACCCGGCACCAGGTTAATTTTCTCCCCTTCTTGCCCGGTGGAATAATATTCATCGGTATCTAGCCGACAGACTCCCTTCACATAGCCAATGTCATGGCATACCAGTGAGATGATGAAGTGCAGCCAATCTTCACACGACACGCCCCCCTCTCGGATGTGTTTGCCACGCAGGATTTCTTGCCCCACTAGGGTCACCAAAATGGTGTGTTCCACATTGTGATAGAGCGCATCGCTGTTGGCAATATTTTCTAGCGCCATTGACCCAATCCAACCAATGATGTCCTCATAGTCAGATTTCAATCCGCCATAGGTGCGCCGATAGCCTTCTTTCAGCTTGCTCACAAAGTCGGAAATTAGAAGTTCAGTAGCGTTAAACATTCTGATCACTCGCTAATAGTTGGAGGCAGTGCACCAAACCTTTATGTATATGGACTTAGCTGCACTCACCGGGTTCCTTGAGGCTGACGCAGGCAGAAAGCTTAAGAACTGCAAGAGGCAGACACCATTGTTTTAGGATACCCAGCTTCCACCTTCCAAATCCATCTAACTGATACGGTAGCGTACCTTAGAATCATATATGTGTGAGTCAAAACAATCTCAGTAGATTGTTTGATCACATCTGTATAGGTGTATTGTTGTCTCTGCCACAATGGTATTGTAAGAGACGCGCATGTGCGATCGCGGGTGTAGTTCAGTGGTAGAACGTCAGCTTCCCAAGCTGAATGTCGTGGGTTCGAGTCCCATCACCCGCTTAAAAGATCTCAAGCCTCCAATCCTTAATTATTTGCAAGTGTACCTGCCTCGACTAGTTACCTTGTTATGATTTCGTCAAACCTGTAGTAACTTTGTTCGATGTATACACCAGAAGACATCACTAACTGCTTTGATGTCAAGGCGCTGCAATACTTGCAAAACAAAAACCGGGGTGGGACGAGTGGGCAAAAGGGAACCCGCTATGAAGATCTTTTCGCTGTTTATCAGCTTGCTACGCTGGGCATGGCGGTTTTAGAAGGTCAGCAGGAAATTTACCTGTTTAGTCAGGTGCTTGCCTTTGTGGATGACCTGATTATCGACTGCAACACTACTGCATTAAGACACTACCAGCTCAAAAACAGTTTATCGGTAAGTTGGACAAGCAACGATCATCAAATTACCCGTGATTTTGAGCAGCAGCATGCTCTCAATCAGCAGGCCAAGAACCGAGACTGTCAGCTTTATCTAGTTGTTGCTGACTCTGCCCTTCAAGCAACGCTACAAGCCAGAACCCCTCAATCAATCCAGGCTTTCAGTCAGGTTCTTCATTTTTCTTTTTCTCCTGACCTACTGAAAACCATTGGCCAAACCTCAGGATTCTACGAAGCGATCGCCTACCTCTCTGCATTCGATCAACCTGACCCCGACAAAATCGAGTACGTTGCAAAAACTTTAATGGGAGCATGGATCACAAGCAATCAGAGCAGAATTTCAGTCATCGATTTACTCACGCAAGCGCAACAAGTTTCGCCCTGCTACATCCGCAGTTTTAGCCAAAATTATCAGCTAGACTCAGAAGTTATAAAGATTTTTGATGCTATTCCAGACTTCACCTATAATCTTGCCAAAGGCTTCCTGCATTGGGAGTATCTGAAGGGACTTGAGCAGGGCACACCACCCTACAGCATTAACAGTGCAGATTTCTGTCGCCTTCAGAAGCGGATCAAACGGCAAAAACCTAAAACCTTTGATGAACTGGAGAGTTTGCTATGACCCGTACTTACTCTCATCTAGCGGATGACATAGCTCATAGCTTGCTAAATCAAATTGCTGATAAAGCGACTCTTCCAGATGTCTATCAAACTGCCATGCTTAATCTTGGTAAAGTGCTAGGCAATGCCCTATTGACCCAGATTGAGCCAAATCAGAAGGTTTGCTTGGCAACTACCGTCGAAGATGCCGATTTCCTAGCCCAGGGTATCCTTGAGCAATTGGAAACCCAGCTGAGATCGGTTGTATTCGCTTGTTTCTGGAATTGTCGAACGACTCCGTTTGGACTAAATGGGTTAGCCACCGCGCCGATTCTAAAGAAGTATCAAGAGCCAACCGATGACGTTGATGTATTGATTATTGTGAAGTCAATTATTTCAGGAGCCTGTGTCGTTAAGACAAACCTACAGCACCTAATTCAAAAAATTCAACCATCCCAAATCCTGATCGTAGCGCCTGTGATGTACGAAAAGGCTGAAGAAAATCTCAGACGAGAATTTGAACCAGCTATCACTGAAATGTTTCGCTTTTTATATCTGGCAAAAGATAGCGATCGCACAGCTGAGGGTGAAGTGATTCCCGGCATTGGTGGCATGATCTACGATCGCTTGGGTTTCAACGGACAACCTGGCAAAAATGAGTATGTACCTAAGATTGTGAAAGATCGTCGGGCTAGATTTCGCTCGTCTATGGCGGGTTAACCGCTCAGAGAATTTTAATCAGTATTCGCGTTCTCCCTACCAGAGTTAACCTTCGGTAGCTGTCTCAATCATTGTTCTGGCCGAATCTATTCGTTAGCGCTCGCAATCGAAGTAGAGGGGCGACTTTCTGGCAGAGACTTCGGAGACAGGTCGTAAACGCGTGCATCAAACCGGGAAAGATTAAATTGAGACTAAGAAGCACCGTAGAATAGAACACAGTACAGTCGGTAGCAGCACTGAAATGCAATGTAGGGCTTCCATCTGCCGATTTATGAGTGCCAATAGCGCTGATTCCAGTCCATATAGCTTGATTAAGCTATTTAGTTAGGTTTAGTCAATGATGAGGCATACCCAGGCCAGATCAGCGATTAAGCACCTAGCGATCGTCGCTGGGGCGTTTTGGTTTTTGCTGGCTCAGCATCAAGAGAGTGAGTAGCCGCATGCACTGTTTTTAACTTGCGAGCCTACCACAATCTATAAACCATGCAAAAAAATCTATTTACAGATAAAGATGCGGTTAAAGGCCGCGCTATTTTCCTTGGAGAACGGCTTGATCTCCGTACCTTAGAAGCTACTGAACCGCTTGCCCGTCAACCCTTAGTCGTGATTGCTGGAGAGAGCGGATGTGCTGCTCTGTTTAAGTACGGAGCCGCTGTGTTGTTTGGGTTAAGCCCGATTGAAGAAGTATCGTTTCTGTCCCATCTGAAGCCTTTGATTGTTGATCCGTTTGAGGCTCCTGAAACCGAAGAAGTTACGATTAGGCTCGATCCTGACCGAGCTGGGCAGGCAGAAAATGGAGTCATCTCCGTTCAGGAATTTAGCGTTAGCTGCCTGCAAATTGTGGCAGAAGTTCTGGCCAAGAGTGTGGTGCTGGCGCACTATGAGATTGGGACAGCTGTTGTGTTTGATCAAGTTGAGCCATTTGCGGTCAGCTTGCAGCGAACCACTAAAAATGAACGTTGGGGCAAGGAGCTACTGCGTCAATTAGGCAGAACGCTCTCGATTCAGCACAAAATTGTGGGTCGGGTCGAAATTGTAGATAAACCTGAGTTGCTCTGGGAAGCACCAGACCTAGAGCGGCTCTACTCTCGACTAGAAAATGAATATGAAATCCGCGACCGTCACCTGGCTCTAGAACGAAAACTTGGCCTGATTTCTACTACCGCAGAAACTGTATTAGAGTTACTCCAGCACAACAGTACGCTACGAGTCGAATGGTATGTCGTGATCTTGATTGTGGTTGAGATTTTGCTGTCGCTCTACAATATTTTCCTCAAACCTTAAGGCATAAAAACAGGCGATGGGACAAATCTTGAAGATCTACCCCATCACCTGCTTTTGCGCCAGCACTGCCTTTAAATCGCCCTTAGATCAAAAAGCGCTGTTGAATCTACAAACTCAATCGCCCCAGGATATCGAACCAGTGGTCGGGGATCAGTGGATCAGCACCTACCAGCAATTATCGCCACCCGAAACCCTAGACAACGCTTTCAGAAACCTTGGCCAGAACCAGTCGATTTTCGGAAGGTTTGATTTGGTACTTTACCAAATTAGCCAGTTCTTGAAGCTGACTAATGGCTTCAGCCCCTTCCAACTTCATCAACTCCCGGTCATCGCGCATTTCAGTCCACGTGATGCCGTAGTCGGACACTAGAAAGCGAATCAGGTGGTTTTCACCCAAACTAACCATGAACGATGCGCTATTCATCTGACCGCCGCAGGTATAACACGACGCCAGATATCCCTGACGCTCTAGAACAGTTGCCAATGCCTGAAGGTTCATCACCAGGTCACGAACAAATTGACGGTGTTGCTCTGCAAGTCGTAAAAACATACTGACCTCCAATCACCACACTCTTTGACCATTGCATCCAAATATTCTAAACTCTCTTAATATTCCTTTAAGGATATCCCGCGAGAAGCAGATTAAACATCCTGCCTCTAGGTATTAAAAAGACTTATCTGTAACTTAATAAAATCGAATCATACCCGAACTCAGGCTAGCGAACCCTATCACCATAAAAAGTATCTAAGGTGACACTTAACCGAAGCATTCATCAGATAGTCTTCGCTAGGCTCCATATCCTAATTCAGACCATAACAATAGCTTTCCGCAAACTAGGCTAAAACTTTCATAGAATCCTGAGTTGCCCTGCTCATGAAGTAAATGCCGTAGAGCAAAATGACTGCCCTTTGGGTCACGGATGCCCTGATTTTATTTTAACGTGTCTTCCTTTAAAGTGGTTAATTCTTACAGTGATTGCTCTGAAGCAAGACCCTAAATAGTACCCTGGATATAGATTAAATGTAAAGATGTGCGTTGAGCGACGCTGTTAGGGTAGCCAAGGGTACTGGCGAAAATCGGGTTTGCGCTTTTCTAAGAAAGCTTGCTTGCCTTCAGCTCCTTCTTCGGTCATGTAATATAGCATCGTCGCATTGCCCGCTAGCTCTTGCAGTCCGGCTTGCCCATCACAATCTGCATTAAAAGCCGACTTGAGGCAGCGAATTGCGATCGGGCTTTTCTCTAGAATTTCTTGTGCCCAAATCACCCCCGTTGCTTCTAACTGCTCTACCGGAACCACACAGTTGACTAAACCCATGGCTTCAGCCTGCTGGGCATTGTACTGACGGCAAAGATACCAAATTTCACGAGCTTTTTTTTGCCCCACGATGCGAGCCAGATAGCTGGCTCCAAACCCGCCGTCAAAACTGCCCACTTTAGGTCCCGTTTGCCCAAAGATGGCGTTATCGGCAGCAATGGTGAGGTCACAGACAATATGTAGAACATGCCCACCGCCGATCGCATAGCCCGCCACTAGGGCCATCACGACTTTGGGCATGCTGCGAATTAAACGCTGCAAATCTAGCACGTTGAGGCGGGGGATGCCATCGCTGCCAATGTACCCTGCCTGCCCTCGAACGCTCTGATCCCCGCCGGAACAGAATGCGTATTTACCGTCTGTATGAGGGCCTGCCCCAGTCAAAAGAACGACGCCAACCCGCGTGTCTTCACGGGCGTTACTGAAGGCGTCGTATAGTTCGGTGATGGTTTGGGGACGAAACGCATTGCGCTTGTGCGGACGGTTAATCGTAATTTTGGCGATCCCGTCGGCTTTATGGTAGAGGATGTCTTCGTACTGTTTAACAAGAGTCCAGGTCAGAGGCATGGGTAGGGAAACCAGGGGCAGGGGAACAGGGTAAATTTCAGTTTACGGCGTTTTGTTAGCCCATGAGTTGAGATGGGTTTTTAGCCATCGGGCGTTGGTTTTGCGATCGCTTTTCAGCTCTAATACCCGCATCCCTTGAGCGGGCAGGCGGCTGAGGCGTTGGCTTAACTGATCCCAGGAGTCTATAAATTCGTATTCGACTCCATAGGTAGTACACAGGTGGGCAAAGTTGATGTGTTGCGGAGTGGCAAAAAAGTCTTCAAATGGGGGGTCAAATTGGGCGATCGGCAGGGTTTCAAAAATGCCGCCGCCGTTGTTGTTGATCAGCAAGATGGTGAGATGGCCAACAAAATGATGGCGCAACAGCAGGCCGTTGGTGTCGTGGAGCAAGGCCAGATCCCCAGTTAGCAAGACGCTGCTCTGCTGTCGATGGGCGATCCCCAGTGCGGTCGAAAGGGTGCCGTCGATGCCGTTGGCACCCCGGTTGAAGAAGGGCTGAATGGCGCGATCGCCCGGTTGCCAAAACCATTCCATCAAGCGAATCGGGGTGCTATTGGCAATAAATAGGGGTGTGCCCACGGGCAAACACTGCGACAGCAGCCAGGCGGCTTTGCCTTCCATTAGGGGTTCTAGGCAGGTCATGGCTTGATCCAACGTGGATCGTATCTGAGCGTCCGCAGCGCACCAGAGCTGTAGATAGGGGTGCTGCTGAGCTGCGGTTAGCTCCAGCGTTTGCTCAACGCTGGCCGCTAGTTGCTCAACGCAGAGGTGGAGATGCTGCGTGCGCAAATGCAGGGGATCAAGGTTGCGATAGGTACTGCCATCATTACGGCCATCGTTGGAGTCGGCATCGACAATCCACTGCTGGGGCTGGGTTTGTTCTAGCCAAGCCCGTAATTCTTTGCTGGTAGGCAGCTCGCCCACTCGAATGACGGTAGCTGGGGCTAGCTGCGCGGCTAGAGG
>JAYUYI010000170.1:0-5082 GCA_043752545.1 Thermoleptolyngbya sp. | reverse complement strand
TGCAAGGACATGGGGAATTTGAACTGTCGGCTCTAGGGCAACAGCAGGCTGATCAATTAGGCGATCGCCTCTGGGCAACCTGGGGCCATCCAGCTCAGATCTACACCAGTCCATTGAAGCGGGCTGTGCAAACCCTAGAAAGAGTTGTGGCGGTTGAACCCGTAGCGTTATCTACTGCACCCTCCACCCGGAACTATCAGATTACTTATGCCGACGAGTTGAAGGAATTCCAAAACGGCATTTTTGCGGGGCTGACTTGGGCAGAGGCGCGATCGCAACATCCCACCCTTTGCGCCGCGCTCGAAGCCTCGCCTGACTGGATTGCAATCCCTGGAGCCGAATCGCTGCAAGATGCCTGGGAACGGGCGCAGCGGTTTATCGGGCATCTCCTCACCCAACACCGCAGCGGCGAAACCATTTGGATTATCACCCACAGCTGGATTTTGCAGCACCTAGTAGCATCTCTGCTGGGATGCGATCGCACCTGGCAAGTTCCGGTGCACCACACCGCCATTTTTGAATTTTGGATCGAGCGATCGCGCTGGCAGACCACCGACCATAATCGGCTTAACAGTGAGCTGTGGCAAATTCGCCGATTTAACGACAACCAGCATTTAGCTCACCTATAACGCCCTGAGCCAGATCAAAACACCAGAGCAGCAGGCAGCAGCAAGCAGGATAGAGAGCAGATTAGTGAAGCATCAGATTTGTCCAGATATTGAATAGAGTCTAGGGGATATCTACTAAGATGCCTCTAGAAGCTGCTGGGTCACATCATCTGATCCCAAATTCCCAAGTTGAGGTATGTTTATTAGTCTGAAGCAGTCAAAAGTAGTTAATTAAACGTAATTACTCAAGCTATGAACAGCCCTCATCCCCTAGCCCCTTCTTTCAAGGAGGGAGAAGGGGAACCGAACCAGTTCAAAGTCCCTCTCCCTACTTGGGAGAGGGATTTAGGGTGAGGGCAGTCAAAAGTAGTTAATTAAACTTTAATTTCTCTCAGCCTGTTTCTACTTATGTTCCGCAGATTGATGTTTCGCAGACCGATAGTTTACACTTAGCCCTCTTAGCAAGATTTCTAGCGAATCAACATCCTGATGATGATGGAAATGGTGGATTCGATCGATGATATTTTCAGGCAGGCTCGTCAAGGCAGTGTGGCTGCAATTATTCAGATCTTGAACGAGAAACTGGCCGATTCTGGGGTTCGCACCCGTGCTGTGCTGGATCATGGAGTTTTGCAGCTTTTATGTGAAGCGCTTAGCCCTGAGCAGCTTGAACAAACGCTTTTAGTAGAACGGATTCGGCAAATTCTACAATCGATTAGCCCGCGCAATATTCACCGGATTAATGTTAACAGTCGTCTGGTGCGAGAACAGCAGCTGATGTGGCTTCAGGAAGTTCAACGAGATCCAGATGGTCAGCTGCTGTGGTCACAGGAAATTTTGCTATCTCGGCTAAACCCGCTGAAGCGATTAACCGAAGATTGGCACCATGCTCGGCTGCTGTCGATCGCCACGCCCGTCGCCAACGCCCCCAAAGAGGCGATCGCCAATCAGCAATTTTGGCGCGGCATGATGATTGGCGGAGCTAGCCTCGGCTTGCTGCTACTGCTAGTGGGTTGGGCGATGTTTGACTGGTTAGGGCTAACGCTACCTTTGCAAATCGGTAGCTCCAACGCTCAGGTTTCATCTGCACCATCTGCTAGCCCAAACCCCACCGCCCCAGATCCGTTTGTGCAGGCAGTGCGTCTGGCCGAAGCGGCGGGGGTAGACGGCAGGAAAGCCACTACCCGAGCAGAATGGCTAGATCTGGCCAGCCGCTGGCAGCGCGCGTCCGACCTAATGGGCAGCGTGATCCCCAACGATAATCGGTTTGCAACGGCTCAAAACCGCGCCAAAATTTATCAAGACAACAGTCGAACTGCTCTGCAAAAAGCTGATAGCCTACGGTAGGTCAGGTTTTCCAGAGCAATCCACTATTTTTTACCCATGCCCCTCAGAATTGGTAATGGCTACGATATCCACCGCTTGGTGGGCGATCGCCCCTTAATTTTGGGCGGGGTGACGATTCCGCACGACCTTGGCCTGCTAGGGCACAGCGACGCCGATGTGCTGACGCACGCCATCATGGATGCGCTGTTGGGTGCCCTCAGCCTAGGCGACATCGGCCACTACTTTCCCCCGAGCGATCCCCAATGGGCCGGAGCCGACAGCCTCAAATTACTAGAGCAAGTCGATCAATTGATTCATCAGAAAGGCTGGCAAATTGGTAATCTAGACACCGTGATTGTGGCCGAACGTCCCAAACTCAAACCCCACATCGCCACAATGCGCGATCGCCTCGCCGCCGTGCTCCACCTCAATCCCGACCAAATTGGCATCAAAGCCACCACCAACGAAAAGCTAGGCCCCGTTGGCCGCGAAGAAGGCATCGCCGCCTATGCGGTAGCACTCTTGGTAAAGGAGGAAGGATGAGGGAGGAAGGAGGAGAGGAGGAAAAAGGGAAGAAAATGGGTTGGGGGCGATCGCCAATTCCTCTATCATGTTCCTATCTCCCCTGCGAATCTCAGTCTTTTATCTCTGACTCCACACCCATTCATCCTTCCGCCCTCATCCTTCATCCTTTCGCCTTCCTTCTATGGTTTACGAACCGCCTCAGCGCATCAAGCAACGCCTGCTCTACCAGGGACGCAAGTTTAGTTTTGAAGTTAGCCATCTGCGCCTGCCCAACGGGTCGGAGGGCGACTGGGAATGTATTCGGCATCCGGGTGGGGCGCTGGCGATACCTGTGACGCCAGAGGGAAAGCTGGTGATGGTGCGGCAATATCGGTTTGCTACCTCGCGGCGATTGCTCGAATTCCCAGCTGGCACTCTAGAACCCGGAGAAGACCCGTTGGCCACTATCCAGCGAGAGATCGAAGAAGAAACCGGCTACCGTGCCCATAGCTGGCAGAAGCTAGGACAGTTCTTCCTGGCTCCCGGCTATTCCGATGAGGTGATTTACGCCTACCTAGCTCAAGACTTAGAAAAGCTAGAAAATCCGCCTGCGCAAGACGACGATGAAGACATCGACACCGTCTTGATGACTCCGCAAGAATTGGAGCACGCCATTCTAAACGGCGAAGCGGTAGACGCCAAGTCCATTACTAGTCTGATGCTGGCTCGGCAGTTTCTCAAGCTCTAGCTCCCTAAGTAAAATTGAATTAAGTTTTGAGTTTTGAGTTGACCATCCAACTCAAAACTCAAAATTCAAAACTCAAGACTACCTGCTTCTAGAACATCCATTCACTGGATTTTTTGAAATCTATCCCATGGCCAACCTAATTCTGTTCTGGCACCGCCGAGATCTACGGATTTCGGACAATATTGGCTTGGCGGCGGCGCGACAGCGTAGCCCCAAGGTGGTGGGTGTGTTTTGCCTCGACCCTGGGATTTTGCAGCCCGATAATGTGGCTCCAGCGCGGGTAGCCTACATGCTGGGCTGCTTGCGTGAGTTGCAGGCAGCCTATGCCAACGTCGGCAGTCAGCTGCTGGTGTTACAGGATGCTCCAGCAGTGGCACTACCCAACCTGGCGATCGCCCTCCACGCTAGTGCAGTGCTGTGGAATCGCGATGTGGAACCCTATGGGCGATCGCGCGATCGCACCGTGGCAGAAGCCTTGAGGCAGGCGGGGGTGGAGGTGCAGGCCGAGTGGGATCAGCTGCTGCATGCCCCCAAAGAAATTTTTACCGGAGCCGGTGCACCCTACACCGTCTACACGCCGTTTTGGCGCAACTGGAGTGCCAAACCCAAGGCCGAGCCTGTCTCCGCTTTGACGCAGGCCGTTGGGCTAACAGATGCAGAGCTAGCAACCGCCCAGCAGGCAGGGGCGATCGCCCTACCCACGGCAAAACAGCTCGGTTTTGCCTGGGACAAGCCATTTTTGCTAGCACCGGGCGAAACAGCGGCTCAGGAGCGGCTAGAGGAATTTTGCTCTCAAGCTGTTTTTGGCTACCAGGAGCAGCGCAATTTTCCGTTTGCCGACGGCACCTCTACGCTGAGTGCGGCACTCAAATTTGGGACGATCGGCGTTCGCACCGTTTGGGCAGCAACGGTTAGCGCCCTAGAGCAAACGCGCAGTGATGAAGCTCAAGAGGGCGTTCGCGTTTGGCGACAAGAACTAGCATGGCGCGAGTTTTATCAGCATGTGATGTACAGTTTTCCGGAACTGGCAGATGGGCCGTATCGTCAGCCGTTCAAAGATTTTCCTTGGACAAATAACCCCAACCAGTTCCAGGCGTGGTGTGACGGCAAAACGGGGTATCCGATTGTCGATGCGGCCATGCGCCAGCTCAACGAAATTGGCTGGATGCACAATCGCTGCCGGATGATTGTCGCCAGCTTCCTTACCAAAGACCTGATGATTGACTGGCGCTGGGGCGAGAACTACTTTATGCAGCGGCTGGTAGATGGCGACCTTTCGGCCAACAATGGCGGCTGGCAGTGGAGTGCATCGAGCGGCATGGATCCCAAGCCCCTGCGGATTTTTAACCCCGCTAGCCAAGCCCAGAAATTTGACCCCAACGCCGAATACATTCGCGAGTGGCTGCCAGAACTGCGCAGTCTAGACACCGAACTACTCGTCACCGGGGTAATTCCGGCAGGCGATCGCCGTGCCTGCAATTACCCAGCCCCGATCGTCGATCACAAAAAGCAACAGGCGCTGTTTAAGCAACGCTACGCCGAGGTGAAAGTCAAATAACGCGATGTGCAACTTTAAGACAGCCCACTGCTGCGCAGAAGCAAGCTACATCCCCTTTTCTTGAATGCCCTTTGGGCTATAGCCCGTCTTTAGCCCCTCTCCCGCTCTGGGAGAGGGGTTGGGGTGTAGCTTGCTTCTCGTAGAGTGGGCGTTCTGGGAAAGTTGCACACCGCGTTAAATTAGGGCATGGTTTTGTGCTGACAACGTTAGCGATAGAGCGCCTGAACCCACTGCCACTCTTGCTTTAGCCCCTCAGCCAAAGAGACTTGAGGGATATAGTTGAGCAATCGCTTGGCTTTAGACACATCAGCAGCAGTATGGCGGGCATCTCCAGCGGC
>JAYUYI010000169.1:0-11814 GCA_043752545.1 Thermoleptolyngbya sp. | reverse complement strand
AAAGTCAAAATGAAAGATTAGAAATGGAGAATGATGGAGGATGGATGCGTGTCATTAGTCGAAAAACACTGAGAGAGTTTTGGGAAATACATGCCACTGCTCGAACTGAATTACTACTCTGGTATCAACGAATTACAGAGGGCAATTTTCAAACATTCAACGATCTTCGACAGGTCTTTCCCTGATTGACTGACAAAACTCCGATCCCCCTCACCCCAACCCCTCTCCCAGAGCGGGAGAGGGGCTTTGAGCCAAGACTTCACCTCTAACTCCCCTTCTCCCCTTGTGGGAGAAGGGGTGGGGGGATGAGGGGTAAAAGATTTGTCAGTCAACCAGGGTCTTTCCTTCAGCAGATCGGGTGAACAATTTCACGGTTTTCAATATCAGTGGCAACAACTTTCGATTAATTACATACATTGACCATGCCTATCAACTCATCTTTATCCGTGCTGTCCTGACTCATGCAGAATACGACAAGGAGAATTGGAAAAATGACGACTGGTTTAAAAACTCCTAGCAGCTATTATATGGAACTGATTAATGCGTTTCCACCGCGTCCGATTACAAATGAGGCGGAGCTAGATGCAACCCAATCTCAAATTCATTTAATCTTAGATCGGAGACAGCTTACTCAGGACGATCGTGATTACTTAAAAGTACTAGGGATGCTGGTCTATGACTACGAAGAACAGCATGAACAAATTCCCATACTTAAAGGGGTTGAATTGCTCAAAGCCTTGATGGAAGAGTCTAATCTTCGACCAGATGATTTGGTCTCTATTTTTGGAAATGAGACTATTGTTTTAGAGCTTTTGAATTATAGAAGCGAACTGACGGATACTCAGATTCAAGCATTGGCTGCTTTTTTCCATATATCTCCTGCTTCTTTTGTTGGAGGAAACCTCAACAATACCAACGCTGAAGGATGAATCATGAAAGCATATCACATCAATATTTTTTATAGCGAAGAAGATGGCGGTTATATTGCTGACATTCCTGATTTGAAATATTGCTCTACCTTCGGTGAAACAGATAGTGGAGTGAAACCCTGCTATGACCGACAATCCAATTTCGCTATATCCCACCAACCCCGACCCGCGCATTCTGACCGTGCTAGTAATTGGCACCGTAGGCAACGTGCGATCGCACATTCTGCGGCAGCACAGTCTTGGCATTGCAGAGGCAGGTAGCTGGAGTAAACTAATTCCCGTACCCAACTGCCCTGGCAAAGTCATGGCCGTGCTCAACCGCCTGATGGCGTAGCGTGCCTGTTGAATGAAACAGGACTGATGCAAAGATCCCCGGCTTCTACGCTGAGATCAGGCGTTATCGCTGAGTTTTAGTCAGAAGCCGGGGATCTAAGGAGCCAATCACAATGCCGTTAGGGTTGAGTAAGAACAAATCCGCATTACCCAATACACTCAATGTTCCTAAAATATTGGAACAGGTGTTGCCCGTGACTCGGCTCAAAATGCGCTCTACGCCATTTGGATTCACAAAGTATCAGGGACAATCTGAGTCAGAGCCTGAACCGGCTACAAGGGAGCGATCGCTCCCTCAATCATGCCTTAAAGAATCGTTTTTGCTCCATCAACAATCAGGGACGCCCCATGCATCAAAGCTGGAGCATCAGTGGCCAAAAATAGAGCAACTTGAGCAATTTCTTCGGGGGTACCCAAGCGTCCGATCGGCATGGAGGCAATCCCCTGCGCTCTAGCGGCTAACGGATCAGCATCCAGATCAAACTCTTGTTGTAGCATCGGTGTATCAATTGGGCCAGGGCAAAGTGCATTAATGCGAATATTTGACTGCGCATATTCCAATGCCAACGCCCGGGTAAACGAAAGCACCGCTCCTTTACTAGCACAGTAGGCGGTGTAGAGAGGCTGTGCTACAACCGCTAGCTCTGATGCTGTATTAATGATGACACCGCCCCGGTGCTGCATCTGAGGAATCACCTGTTGACACAAATAGAAAACAGATAGGAAGTTAACAGCTAGGATTTGCTCTACCGTGACGGCATCCGTCGCGAGGAACGGAGTGACGGCAGATATCCCCACGTTGTTGTAAAGAATATCAATTTGTTTACAGGTTTCTAGGCATTGGCCTACGCTCTCGATACAGGCAGATTGCTCAGATAGATCGGCAGGGTAAAAATGAAATAGTTGGCCTTGAGCGTGCAGTTCTTGCGCCAAGGTTTGACCCGCTTGCACGTTGCGATCGATGCCAAACACAATTGCGCCCTGCTGACAAAATAATCGCGTGGCCGCTTGCCCAATGCCCGACCCTACTCCTGTAATTAATGCGACTTTGCCTGCTAGTCGGTTCATGATGGCTGTGGTGTAATAGAGTTCAGATGCATCAGCGTGCTCAAATCAAGATCTAAGAGAAATTGGGGTTCAGGCCAATGAATTCACTTCGATTGTACTCCTAATAAATTCGTAAGAATCAGCAGCATGCTTGTGGATAACGCAACTAAATTCACAAAATTTGCATTGGTGCATCAATAACTCCAAAAAAATTGCTAAATTCAACAAATCTTGATCCCAATATGTTGCATGAAATACATCTTAAGTCGATCGCCAGCTTTATGCTGAAGGTTGAGGCTGTATGACTCGGGTGTCGCGCCATGCAATGCCCACGACTCAAGATTACGGTTCAGGAAACGATCACGAACTATGACTGTAGCCACAACCCCAGACTTTAATTTTTACATCAATCGCCGCACTCATTGGACAAGCTATCTGATCAATGGATTGGCGATCGCCTATGTCTTGCTGGGCTACGGGTTTGCCGTTTTCTGCCTGACCCAGCCCAGCGGCTGGGTCAACCTAGCAGGTGTGGGCTTGCTGATTCATACGCTGGTTTGGGCAGCCTATTTTGTCCATGAATTTGTTCACAGCACTATTTTTCGCTATCCGATGTGGAACGCTGGATTTGGTCAGATGATGCTGTTTATCACAGGGTCTTGCTACAGTGACTATCGAGACATTGCCAGCAACCATCTGGCGCATCACAAGAATCGGGCTGACTTTTCCGTTTTTTCCATGCCTGTTTTTTTGCGATCGCTGCCCAAGCCTGTCTTACAAACTATCGTTGTGTTGGAATGGCTCTATTTTCCTGTAATCAACTTCCTGCTGCGCTGGCTCAATGCAATTTCACCTTTTTTAGGCCAATCTCGCCGAGATGAGCGATCGCGCAATGCGGCGTTACTCCTGTTGCGAGGTAGCTTATTTACAGCCCTTACTTTTTATTCAACTAAGGCGATCGCCCTCTACTTCTTGAGCTACATTTGCTTCATCAATATTTTGCGGTTCATTGACTGTTTCCAGCATACCTATACAGTGTTCCGTCTAGGTCAACCGCTTCCCCAATATAGCCTTGAGCACGAAGAAGTTAATACCTTCTCTAATCTAGTCTCACGCCGTTGGGCCTGGTTAAACTTCCTCCTCCTAAATTTTTCTTACCACAATGCCCATCATCGAGTCATTCGCTGCCCCTGGCATCTTTTGCCACAGCTAGATGCAGAACTATATCCACGCGACTATCGGCAATATGTCACGCTGGGTAGCCTAATTGCCAACTATCATCGCTTCCGAGTTCACCGCTTGTTCAACGATCAAGGCATCGTTTTAGATACAGAAAATGGCCTGAACTTAGAGCAATTTGTCGGAGCGATTGGCGTTTCTTTTTTATTCACCCGCGAGCCATTAGACTGGCTGCAACTGCCTGCAACTGACGATACAACCATCCCGTCTACCTAGGAGTTCTGAATGCATCCGTTGATGATGGGTTCTCTCAGTTGGGTGGAGTATCAAGCCCGAATTCGTGATTCCCAAGCAATTGTCTTCATCCCTTGCGGAGCCTTAGAGCAGCATGGGCCACATTTACCGTTAGGCACGGATGCCCTGCTGAGTACGGCGCTGGCTCAAGGCGTTGCCGAGCAGGTAAAGGGTCTGGTTGCACCCACATTTAGCTATGGCTACAAATCTCAGCCGAAGTCAGGCGGTGGACAGCATTTTCCAGGGACTACCAGTTTAGATGGCAACAGCTTAAGCCAGATGCTGCGGGATGTCGTGCGGGAATTGGCTCGACAGGGTGCTACCAAAATTGTCGTTGTGGATGGACATTACGAAAACCAATGGTTTCTAACCGAAGGGATTGACCTAGCGTTGCGAGATGTTGGTAGTTCTTCCCCGTTGCGAGTCATGCGCTTGGAGTATTGGGACTTTTTTACAGAAGCGGTGTTGGCACAAGTATTCCCAGAGGGCTTTCCTGGCTATGCCTTAGAACATGCTGCGGTGATGGAAACCTCGCTGATGCTGCACTATTATCCTGACTTAGTGCGGCTAGATTTGATTCCAGATGACAAGCCTGCGAATTTCCCACCCTATGATATGTTTCCTCCGCATCCTGAATGGGTACCCGCTTCAGGGGTATTGTCTTCGGCCAAGTCGGCCACAGTGGAAAAGGGACAGTTAATGGCCGCTCAAGTGGTAGACAGCATTGCAGCAGCCATTAACCATGAGTTTAAGATAGAGCGTTAATTGCGGCAGCTAATGCTTGTGCCATTGCAACAGGATCAAACATTTATTGGATATTTCTAGCTGTGTTAACGCAATACGTTGGGTTATGGAAGCGCGAATCTATTCAACTGGCGGATGCAGCTCCGAAGGAAAATGAGACCGTTTTTTGGCTTCAGGCTGAACACTATTTTGCTGATATTCGCATTCCGTTAGATCAACCGCGCCTGCCGCCTCGCACGGCTTTATTCGATTTAGAAGCAGCCGAACTGCTCAAGTTTGCTAACTTTAATGCTTTTGCAGGCACCATTGATGCCACTGAGAGCTGGATTCGCTGGAACCGGACGATTGACTTTAAACCGAATCCAAGTCGGATTGATCAGGGCAGCGTCCATTTTGAAGGTCGCAATCTAATTGAAATTGGTGAATTTGAGTTTGAGAATAAAGTCCAGCATTATCGAGAGATTTGGGTACCCCAATCGCATGATGTTAGCGATCGCCTCGTATTAGAACTCGCTCAGGAGCTGAATGCTACCACGCAAACCGTCACGCATCCTAAGGCCCTTTGGGTAACGGTTGGAACACACTTTATTCGGATCTATGACGCTCGGATGTATCCGCCAGATTTTGTGGCATCCAGTGACCTGTCGGGTGCAGCGCTGAAGCAGTTGATGCACTTCCAAGTCGATTATGGCACGCGCCATGGCGACACTCCTTGGCAAATTATGCTGTCCAATGATCCAAGCCGGGTTGGCGCTACGCTACAGGCAAAACCAAACTACCAGGCTCAGTGGCTAGACGACAAATTGATCGAACGCTGGATCACCAGCGCTGGCGAAACGCTAGAGCGCCACTGGCAGGTGCGAGAACTTACAGCAAATCGGACAGCAGATCGGGAATTAAATCGCCTAACTTTTCTTGCACAAAGGCCGTAATTTGGCGATCGCCTTCTGTCCAAACCCTGGGCTGGCCAAACACACACGGCTCCAAAATGCCGTATGGCTCTCCGTTACAGTAAATTGGAGCATGGATCAGCGCCCGATGGCCAAACCCCTCTCGTTCGTAGACCACATTCACCACATCTGCGGCTGCGGTTTCAATGTCATCCACAAATACGGCGTCTGAGGTGCGGAACGCGATCGCCATCAGCGGATCTTTGACCGCCACATCATCGCCTTCTTCAATCCAGGTGCCTCCCGTCAAGTTGGGATAATTGGAGCTGGGGCTGTAGCAGTGGGTAATGCGACCTTGCCCAGTTTGAGGATAGCGCAGATAGAGGAAGCAGCGATCGCAGGCCAATGCTTCGCAAAGGGCTGGCATTAAGGCTGTGCAAATTTGATCAGGAGTTCCTTGATCAAATATTTTTTCTATGGCAATCGGCACATTTACAGACATAATTTGCGTATATATTTGATCAACTGTGGTGATGTCAGCCCAGGCTATCAGCCGATTGATAGCCGGAATAATGGCGCGTCCTTCGGGGGGTTCCTGCACCGCTGCCGCGCTACAAAATCATGTTCCATATCAATCACTAGGAGAGCAGTATTCCCAGCGTTAATTTTGGCTTTAGGAAGCGGGCGAATCAAAGGCTGCATCCCAACTACTCTCCGCCATCCATGCAGCTTTAAAGTGATTTTACGATCGAATCATCATACAAAGAGCTGACATCCATCAGTTCGGGAAGCAGCTTAGAGTCGTAGGCCACTTTGACCGTTAATTCCAGGTTCTTCATCATATTATTGGGGTCACTGGGGTTAAAGGCGATCGCTTTATTGTCCTCAATATCAAAAATCTTCACACCTGCAATCTGTGCCTTCATTTCTGCTTCAGAAACGCCCAACTTGGTAGCAGCAATTTTAATCGCTTCGGCGTCGCCGTCATTCACAAGTTTTACAGCTTTGGCACAGGCTCGAATATATGCCTGAAGATCGGCTTTTCGCGTTTCAATCATAGTTTGCCGGGTGACAATCGTATCTACAATCAAGTTAGTGCCCTTGGTACTGAAAATGACTCCGCCACCGCCTGCTTTAGCCGCTTTGGTCATCCAAGGTTCGTAGGAGACAGCCGCATCAACTCGCTTAGCCGCAAAGGCAGTAGCCGCGTCGGCAGCGGTTAGGTCTTTAATGACAATATCCTTTTCAGTTAGCCCACCTTTTTCTAGGTAGGCGCGCAGCAAAACATTTTCAAACAACAGGTTTTCCCGCCCCACTGTTTTGCCCTTGAGATCCGCAGGGCTGTTAATGTCGCGTCCGATAATGCCATCAGAGCCATCAGAATAATCCACCACGTAAATCATGCGGATGGTTGGGTCTTTATGAATCATCTCGATCGCGTCACCAGAGGTGGTAGAAGCAATATCTACTTTGCCTGCCAGAAACCCGGTAATCAGTTCACTCGCACTCTGGAAAAAAGTTTCCTGAACCTTGATGCCTTCTGCTTTGAAGAAGTCTTTACCCATGGCGGTATAGTGGCCTGAGTAACCGGGCCACGGGCTAATACCAACTATCAGGGTTGAAGTGTCGGTAGCAGGCGTTGTGCAGCCGTGGAGCGCTACTCCTCCAGCTAAACCACCTACTAGCCAGAGTGCCTGACGACGCGAAATTTTTCGGGGAAAATTACTCATGATCTAAAGCTGCTTGTCGCACTCCGCAAAATTAACCCTAAGCTGTCATTAAACTGAGTTCCGAACGACAAGAATGTTAGAGAAGATACATTCGCTTGATTAAAATCTGTGGAATTACATTCTGATCACCAGAGAAATTATTAATCACGATTGAAACTCGGCTTGATGCTTGCGAAAAAATGAATGGACACCCCTACAATTCAGGTTTCCTGAACCTTTATTTTGCCATTATCATCGAACAGTCGAGCTATCTTTTCTGAGGCAAAACCATAAGCCTATTGCCATCAGCACCGCTGCTGCCAAAAGCTGAGGCGTAATTTGCTCTCCTAGTATGACTACAGCCAAAACGGCACCAGAAAAGGGAAATATGGCAAAGAATGCCCCTACTTTGGAGGTACTAAGGTGGCGTAGAGATAAAATAAAGCACAAGTATGTCAGCCCAATAGATAGAAATCCGGCGATCGCAACAGCTGCTAGGAGCGGTGGGCTAGGTAAACGATTTCCCACAGCAGATGCAAACACAACGTTAAGAATACCGCTAATCAGATTTTTGACCATCACCACCTGTACCACATCTCTAGCCGCAACTTTACGGGTCAAGTTACTAGACGTAGCCCAGCAGATACAGGCTCCTACCACAGCCACCGAACCCCAGGAAAAACTGAGAGTAGAATCGCCTGTCCAAATTAGGATGACGCTGCCTGCCGTAATGATAGCCAGTCCGATTGCTGTTTGCGAATGGAAGGCTTCTCGAAACACAATCCAAGCCACTAGCCCTGTAAATACCCCTTCCAAATTTAGCAGTAGCGATGCCGACGCCGCTGGACTAAAGGCAATGCCGTAGGTCTGTAGTACAGAGGCCATCAGTGAACCAGCAAAAATTGAGCCAAGCAGCCAGCGCCAGTCTCGCTGGGTCATGAGGTTAGGGGTAGGTTGATGGCTCACAACTCGACGGAGCAGATAAACGATTGCCATTCCTGCACCTGCACCTAGATCGAGCAATCCCGCTAGCATCCAGGGTTCAATTTGCCGCAGAAATAACTTAGAGAAAGGAATCGTTAGACTGTAGAGCAGAGGAGCGGCGATCGCAAAGGCCACACCGGGTGACAACCACCCCAAACGTCTCTTAACCAATGTCCGAAGCATCTAAATTTTACTCAATTGTGTATTCCAAGCATCGCAACGCAGATCCCGTAAACGCTTGGTTAGAATCCTAATGACGAGTCTGGTCTGCCCAAGGGGTCAAGCGTTGAGACAGCCACTTGAGACTGTAGTCAATCACTAAACCAATCAGGCCGATAATTGCAATGCAGAACAGAACTTTTTCTGTTTGGAGAAATCGTTGCGCCTGGATAATCTTAAAGCCCAAACCGCTCTGCGCTGCCACCAGTTCAGCAATCACTAGATAATTCCATGCCCCAGAAATATTGACGCGCAGCGTATCTAAAACACTAGGAAAGATGGCAGGAACAATCACCTTGAACAGCACATCGCGGCGATTTGCACCCAACGTATAGGCAACGTTGATCATTTCATTGGGAATGAATTTAACGGCATCGGCAACCATAATTGCGTTGTATAAAACGACGCCAAGCGTCACAATTAGGATCTTCGCTTCTTCCCCCAACCCAACCCAAATCACGATCAGCGGTACAAATGCCGTCACGGGCATATATCGAACCGTGCCGACGAATGGGGCAAAAAGACTATTCATGCTGCCGAATGTCCCCATGGCAACTCCCATTGGGACGCCAATCAATGCCGCCGCCAGAAACCCTGCCAAGACGCGGCCACAGCTCACAAAGACATCGTTGAGCAGATTATCTTGCGTAAACATCGTGAACCCGGCTTGCAGCACTGCCGTGGGCGTAGGCAGAAAAATTGACGGCACGAGTCCGGCATAGCTAACGATCGCCCACAGCAGTAGCGGCACGGCTAAAGAAACCACCACTATCAACAGCGCCAGCTTGCGAGGAAATGCCTGACGAATATTCCAAAATACAGAGGGCTGAAGGTATCGATATTGACGAGATTCGTCCAAAAGGTTGGGTTGATTTAGACTAGATTGAGCCACCAGCGGTATTCCCTCCATCAATAGATAAACAGCTTCCCGTTGCGTATTCGGCATGCGCCAAAAAATAGGCCGCTTCTGCCACTTCTAGCGCAGACGCAAAGCGTTGAATCGGCAACATGGTCTTCCAATGGGTCATCTCTGCCTCTGACATCTCCTCCGTCATCGGAGTATCGACCGGGCCAGGACAGAGGGCGTTAATTCGTACACCTTGGCGGGCATGATCCAGCGCCATTGCTTTGGTCAACAGCACAACGCCACCTTTAGACGCACAGTAGGCCGCCAGGTTTCGTCCGCCGGTGAGACCCGCGTCTGAGGCAACATTCACGATCGATCCTTGGCCGCGATCAACCATGTGTTTGAGCACGGCTTGGTTCACCAGATAGGTGCCTTTGAGGTTGATATTAATCGTCTCATCCCATAGCGCCTCGTTGGTCTCTAATATAGTGCCTGCGCGGGCAATGCCTGCGGCATGAATCAGAATGTCAATTGACCCCCAGGCCGTTGTGACCTCCTCTACCATTTGATTGACCTCTACCCAGCTAGACACATCGGCAGTGATGGCCATAGCCAATCCTCCGGCACTGAGAATTGCCTGCTTGACGGCGTCTAGGGGCTGGGTGCGTCGAGCGGCGATCGCCACCTGATAGCCGCGTTCTGCAAACAGCATGGCCGTTGCTTTACCAATTCCAGAATTTCCACCCGTAATCAATGCAATAGCCATAGGGATAGCAACTAAAAGAATTTGAGATACCGTTGCAGTTCCCAGTCCGATACATGATTGTGATACTCATGCCATTCTTGGGTTTTGAAATCTACATAGGTTTGATACATCAGCGAACCCATGACTTTCTCACTCAGCGGATCGGTAGAAAAGGCGGCGATCGCGTCTCCCAGGTTGCGGGGTAGAAACTGAATACCCATGGCTGCCAGCTGATCGAGAGAATAGCTGTACATGTTCTCTGTATGGGGTTCACCTGGATCGAGCTGTTCTTTGATCCCCTCTAGGCCAGCCGCCAAAATCATCGCCGCGCCCAAGTATAGGTTGCTAGAGATATCGGCAGCGCGGCACTCGACTCGGCCACCGCCGAGGGGAATCCGCAGCATATTCGTCCGGTTATTATCGCCATAGCAAATGTAAACCGGTGCCCAAGTAAAGCCCGACATGCTGCCTCTGGGCACCAGTCGTTTGTAGCTGTTGACCGTCGGTGCAATCACAGCACAGATCGCCGGAGCATGTTTGAGCACCCCTGCAATAAACTGATAGCCTAATTTAGATAGACTACAGCCGCGCGGATCATCCGATGCTTCAAACAAATTCGCTCCGGTTTGGAGGTCTGCCAACGACATATTGTAGTGCGCCCCACTGCCCGTGCGATTGGCGAAGGGTTTTGGCATAAAGGTGGCAAAATAGCCGTGTTTTCTGGCAATTTCCTTCACCATCAGCCGGAAAAACGTCAGCCGATCGGCCATTTTGAGGGCATCACAATAGGCGAAATCTGTTTCAAATTGGCCGTTGCCGTCTTCATGGTCAAAGGAATAAACATCCCAGCCTAGCCCATTCATGGCTTCGACAATTTCACTTACCCAGGCGTAGTTGTCTAACAGCCCCTGAACGTCGTAGCAGGGTTTGGCTAAGGTATCGCGATCGCTGACCGGCACGACCTGACCATCCTCGGTTTCCTTGAGAATAAAAAATTCTGTTTCAATCCCCAGATTAAACCTAAAGCCCATTGCCGCCGCTTCCGCCAGCACCTGCTTGAGAATGCCGCGACAGCACGCATCAAAGGGTTTACCCTTTAAATAGAGGTCACTGGCAAACCAAGCAATCTGCGAATTCCAAGGCAAAATAGTAGCCGAATCCGGGTCTGGGCGGGCAGACACCTCTTCATCGCTAATATCTTGGGGAACGCCATCCAGTGCCGCTCCCGTAAATAGCTCAGATCCGGCCATCATTTGCCCCATGTGGGCAAGCGGCACAGCTTTTGCTTTGCACATCCCATGAATATCAACAAAGCTGGCTAAGGCATATTTTACGCCCTGATCGTCTAGGGATTGTTTGAGTGCTTGTAGTTCAGGCGTTTGCAGTTCAGACATCTGTAGTAGGAAAGCTAAAGTGTGAAAGCTAAAATGTGAAAGTTGCGGTAGCGCTACCGCTGACCCGATAGGTGCTCCATCAGGAGTTCTTGGAACCGATGCACACCGACCTCACGGCTAGGAGAAAACGGCCCAGCTACGTAGCCAGGTGATTCCACCCCTTTTTGCACCAGCGGCAGCAAGTCCATATCCTCCTGCTGCACGCGATCATACAAAATAATCAGCTGCTCTAAATTCTCGGGAGACTGTGCGGCGGCTGTATTGGGAACCAGCCATTCCCAGCGAATCCGCGTTCGTGAGGCGGACTGTGGATCGATGGTACAAACGATAATGCTCTCAGGGCAGGCAATCCACGCAAAATTTGGCCAAAAGCTCATGATAGAAGAGCTTTCCATCAGCCGTTCTGACAATCCTGGCTGGATTAACTCTGGCTTAAATCCAGTGTTGCCATCACTGTCTTTGGGATGGGGGGTTTGCTGTAGATAGTAATAGTGGCGAGC
>JAYUYI010000168.1:0-1936 GCA_043752545.1 Thermoleptolyngbya sp. | reverse complement strand
TGTACCGCGAGGAGTCACGTTACTCAATTTAGCTGAGCCACTGTTGCAGCAAGAGCTACAGGCGTTACCGTGGGCAGAAGTAGAGCGATGGCTGCTAGAGCGCGAGACCAGGGTTGCTGAGCTTCAACAACGAGTATTGCAACAGACTCCACGGGTTGAGGAAGATACACTTTGGAAGTTTTTGGGCGATGTACCTGCTGGATTGCCCGAATATACTCTGAAGTTACGAGCCGTATGGTTGGGTCCTAGTTCTAACCTCAAAGGATATTTTTTGGAAAAGTCTTGTTTAATTACCCAAGCGGCCAATGTCTTGGTAAGTGACCCATTAACGCCAAACAGCAGCCCCAATAGCAGCTTGGTACAGGTTACCTGTCAACCCGTTGGCGATAAGATCTGGATTGACCCACAACCACTAGTTCAAGGAGACGGATGAATCTGGGCAGAATTGGTGTGATTGCAACCAATGTATTTCGAGAGGTAATTCGCGATCGCATTTTGTATTTGTTGGCTTTGTTTGCGATCGCATTAGTGGCGATCGCGGCGGCGCTGCCTCAGGTTGCAGCGGGCACGGAAAACAAAATCTTGCTAGATGTGGGGCTGGCCGCGATGAACGTGCTGGGTCTAGTCGTGGCGCTCTTTGTGGGTACAGACTTAATTAACAAAGAGATAGAGAAGCACACCGTCTATGCTCTGATCGCCAAACCCGTCAGCAAAGCCGAGTTTATTGTGGGCAAGCACCTTGGCCTGTCGTCGGTGCTGCTGGTGCTGCTGGCAGCCATGCTGCTGATTTATCTGGGTGTGTTGACCTATAGCCAGGTTAGCTATCCGCTCACCAGCATTTTGATCACAGCCTGCTTTCAGCTTTTAGAGCTGCTGCTGATGGTTGCTGTCGCCATTTTATTTGGGGTGTTCACTAATTCGCTGCTAGCGATTTTATTAACCACTAGCGTGTACCTGATGGGGCAGTTTAGCCGAGATTTACTTAACCTAGGCACCCTCAGCCAAAATCCAACCCTGCAACATGCGACAGAAGCAATTTATTTGATCCTGCCAGACTTGGCGCGGCTCAACTTTAAAAATCAGGCGGTCTATGGCACCGAACTGCTGCCGCCCCCGATTGAGCTATTGGGCAGCGCCGCCTATGGCATTTTTTACACGGTGCTGCTGCTAGCGATCGCCATTCTAATTTTTTCTAAACGAGAGTTTTGAACCTAACCCGGCACCTCTAGCCAAAGGTGCCACTATTCCAACCCCACAAATACCCTTTGGCCTCGGCAAATTCGATGTAGATCCGATTGCCAGGTATCCCCAGCGCTTCACTAATCGTTTCACAAAAATCTTGGCTCATCGCAGTCGTCTGCGCTGCGGTAAATGACCCCACGCTTTTGATTTCGATGTAGCACGCTGGGTCTAGCGTCCCCGCAAACGTCATGGCAATGTCGGACTCAAAGGCCGTCATGACATAGGCTTCGGGTTTACCCACATGCTTGGCCAAACTGGCCGATAAGGTTTTGAGCAGGGCTTCTGTGTCAGTGCGATCGGGGGTGGGCACCGACGTTTGAACTGTAATTAGGGGCATACAAAAGAATTCTGAAAAATGAGCCGTTCAACCTATCCAATACCAAATTAAAGGGCGATCGCAATCGATCCGCAGAAATCTATTCGCAGAGCGGGATCAGCGCATCTCCAGTTTTTTCTATGCAGCTGACCCGGTAGGCTGACGAGTTTTGAGGTTAAAGCAAAATCCGTGCGGCAAAATGGAGAGCTTAACGCCAAACACCGCTAACGCCTCGTCTTTCAACAAACCACCAAGATTGTTATAGCTTGCCGTTGACTCGTCAATGACCGTAATAGCGCCATTGCCTACCACTTCTAGCTCATCCCCCTCAATCACGATTGCAGTATCTTCATCAATCCCAAACCCCAGCACACTGGG
>JAYUYI010000167.1:0-5085 GCA_043752545.1 Thermoleptolyngbya sp. | reverse complement strand
ATTCTCCAGCTGTATTTTTAATGGTGATTTGAAACAGATCAGCCCCGAAGCTCAAGTTACCTTTGATCGCAGACAGGCTAGTTCCACCCGGACGGGTGTTGATCACCTGCGCATTGCTCAATTTCTCGCCTGCATCGGTTTCTTCCTGAAAGATGGCGGCGTTCGCTGGCTGCGTGGCGGCGAGGGAGAGGCAGGCAGCGCCAACCGTGAATGAGAAACGTTTGAGATTCTTGAATGGCGCTGACTTTAATAGTGCTGACTTTAATAGTGCTGAGGCGGTAGACGACATACTCATGATTGTGATGTTTCAGGAATTTTCGGTGAGATTTTAGGGTTGAGTCTCGTGGGTGTTTGTACGTATAGACTCAGGGCAACTGGAAAAATTTACGGACAAGCTGGATAGTTTAGTCTCTAGAAACAGAATTGCGATCGCCGAAGCAGAGCTATTTTTTTTAGCAGAACTCTGGCGATTGTTTGCCCTAGCGTTTTATAAAAACTTTAGATTGGAAAGCTTTGACCTAACCCACAAATAAAGTTCCAAAAAGCTGAATTCAGGCATCCATCGGCTTTCCCGCCCGATACCTGGACAACAAAACTGTTTGGCTTAGCATAGTTCAGATGAATGTAAGGCTGAATGTCAGGCAATTGACTTGAACTCCATGCACCCTAAAATCAGATCAAAGCTACTCTGATGAATATGCTGCTTGAAATCACACACCCTGAGACTATGCACCTTGACGCGATGATTCATCGAATTATAGGCCGTCTTCCCAGAACCATAGCGTTACCTATGTAAAGTTACGCAGAGGTAAAGTTACGCAGACTTTGTGATTCGGTAAGCGATGAATCTGCAAACTTCTGTAAAATCTGCAAGCTTTTGTAAAATCTGCAAGCTTTTGTAAAATCTGCAAGCTTTTGTAAAATCTGCAAGCTTCTGTAAAAAAATATTAGCAGACTCACTGCTCTAAATTCCTCGTCATTTCAACTCAACGTCCTAATAGAAAAGGGATACAGCCCTACTAGAAATATGGCAGGGATCGTTGAAATCCCGTAGAACCAACTAATTTGATAGAGATATTGTAGTCATTAATACGATTCTCCAAGTTGGAGTTTGTGAAGTCTCTACCGATTTCAACCGGATTTTTGGTGAAGTTTGTGCAAACTTATCCCTCTGCGTAAGTTTGCACAAACTTCACGAATCGCCCAACACCAGACCTGATACCAGATCGATTAACATAATTAGTTCACCCTGCCTAAGTACTTCTACACCAACTCATGATCCCTCCTACCCGCCGCTACCACATCACTACTTTTGGGTGTCAGATGAACAAAGCTGACTCTGAACGAATGGCTGGCATCTTGGAAACTATGGGATTTGAGTGGTCAGATTCCCCCGATCAGGCCGATTTGGTGCTCTACAATACCTGTAGCATTCGCGACAACGCCGAACAGAAGGTTTACTCTTACTTGGGTAAACAAGCTATCCGTAAGCGCAGCCAGCCCGGATTGACGCTAGTCGTGGCCGGGTGTGTCGCCCAACAAGAAGGAGAAGCTCTGTTACGGCGCGTGCCCGAACTCGATTTGGTCATGGGCCCGCAGCACGCCAATCGCTTACAAAACTTGCTGGAGCAGGTGTTTGCCGGAAACCAAGTGGCTGCGACTGACGCGGTTCATATTATGGAAGACATTACCAAGCCCCGGCGCGACAGTTCCGTAACGGCTTGGGTGAATGTAATTTATGGCTGCAACGAGCGCTGTACTTACTGTGTGGTACCGGGTGTACGGGGCGTCGAGCAGTCTCGCACCCCTGCCGCCATTCGGGCTGAAATGGAAGCGCTAGGGCGACAGGGCTATCGGGAGGTGACGTTACTAGGCCAAAACATTGACGCCTATGGCCGCGATCTGCCCGGCAGCACTGCCGATGGTCGCCACCTCAACACCCTTACCGACCTGCTTTACTTCGTTCATGATGTGCCTGGGATTGAGCGTATCCGGTTTGCGACTAGCCACCCGCGCTACTTTACCAAGCGGCTGATTCGCGCCTGCGCCGAGTTGCCCAAGGTTTGCGAGCATTTTCATATTCCGTTTCAGTCGGGTGATAACGACGTGCTAAAGGCGATGAGCCGGGGCTATACCCACGAAAAGTATCGCCGGATGATCGACACGGTGCGGCAGTATGTGCCCGATGCATCTCTGAGTGCCGATGCGATTGTGGGTTTTCCGGGTGAGACGGAAGCGCAGTTTCAAAACACCCTAACGCTAGTGGAAGACATTGGCTTTGACCTGCTGAACACAGCCGCCTATTCACCCCGACCCGGCACTCCCGCTGCCCTTTGGCAGAATCAGCTGGCAGAAGAGGTGAAGAGCGATCGCCTCCAACGACTCAACCATCTGGTGTCGATCCAGGCGGCTGAGCGATCGCAGCGCTATCAGGGACGGGTGGAAGAAGTGCTCGTCGAAGCCCAAAACCCCAAAGACCCCAGCCAAGTCATGGGACGCACACGCGGCAACCGGCTGACCTACTTCCCCGGTCAGCTAGACGCCCTCAAAGGCCAACTTGTCCCCATCAAAATTACTACCGTCCGAGCTTTTAGCCTCACTGGAGAAAGAGTACAACGCGAGACGCCCTTACTGGCAACGACAAGCCTGTAAAAAGCCAGAATTAAATTAGTTTTGAGTTTTAAATTTTGAATTAAGCCAAACTCAAACCTCAAACCTCAAACCTCAAACCTCCCCCACTCCCGTGATACGCTAGCTGCGAAGCACCGTGGTGGGAGGAAAGTCAGCATGGCAAAAATACGAGTCGGGTTGCTGTTTGGCGGATGTTCTGGTGAGCACGAGGTCTCCCTCCGCTCCGCCCAGGCGATCGCCCGCGCCCTAGAGGCAGGGCAAAATGCAGACCAGTACCAAATCACCCCGGTTTACATTCAAAAAGATGGCCGGTGGCAGCCGGGAGAGCTGGCTCAGCAAGTGTTAGCGGCGGGTGTGCCTCCGGGAATGCTGGAGAGTGAAGCAGCTAGCGTATCACCAGACGCGTCCGTCTCTATCACTACGGCCATTCAGCCCACCAAGCCCGCCGCACTAGAGCGGTGGCAATCGGCGGCGACGGTGCCCGAGGTCGATGTTTGGTTTCCCATTTTGCATGGTCCCAATGGCGAAGACGGTACCGTGCAGGGGCTGTTGCAGCTGATGCAGGTGCCCTTCGTTGGGTCAGGCGTGTTGGGATCGGCTCTGGGAATGGACAAAATTGCCATGAAAATGGCCTTTGCTCAGGTCGGCTTGCCCCAATCCAAATATGTAGCGGTGACGCGATCGCAAGTCTGGTCAAACCCCTGCATCTTCCCGCAGCTCTGTGACCAAATTGAAGCAGAGCTAGACTATCCCTGTTTTGTCAAACCTGCCAACCTTGGCTCATCGGTAGGCATCGCCAAAGCCCGCACCCGCTCACAGCTAGAAGCTGCCCTCGATAGCGCCGCTAGCTACGATCGCCGTCTGATTGTGGAAGCGGCTGTGCCCTCCCCCCGCGAACTGGAATGTGCGGTACTGGGCAACGACCACCCTCAAGCCTCTGTAGTAGGTGAAATTACGTATCAAAGCGATTTCTATGACTACGAGACCAAATACACTGAGGGGCTGGCACAGCTACATATTCCCGCTGACGTACCCGAGGCGATCGCCCGTCAAATTCAAGAGATGTCCATTCGCGCCTTTGAAGCCGTCGATGGGGCTGGCCTCGCCCGAGTTGACTTCTTCTATGCCGCATCTACGGGCGAGGTCTTCATCAACGAAATCAATACCCTGCCTGGGTTTACGGCCACCAGCATGTACCCACAGCTGTGGGCGGCCAGCGGTGTCTCCTTTGCAGAATTAGTCGATCGGCTGGTTCAGCTGGCGCTAGAGTCGCGATAAGGGCAAGTAGGCAAGCGGTCAATCAGCGTTTATCTTTTATTAAGATTATTCTATTAGGAGAGTTGGGTGTATGCGAATCAAGTTGCTCAGGGTCATGTTCAGGGCTTCACTGTCCTTGATCAGTACTGTTGCTATTGGGCAACTGGCAACCCCTAGTGCTGCCGCCCCGCCTCGTGCCCCAACTGCTGCGATTGTGCTGGCTCAACAGCCAACTTCAGATTCAATATCAGATTCAATCACTGAGGAAACACCTCGGTTTGCCCAATGGTTATTGGCGATCGCTATCCTTGCTGGGGTAATCTCGCTCACCATCGGCATCGTTCGCTACAACCGTAACGAAAAGTGGTATCGCATTGAATTTTTGCGTAAAGCCGTTCGAGAATTTGAAGATGATCCAGATATTCGTAGAGCCTTAAGAATCTTAGACTTTGAAGAATATCGAGACTACGAAATCTCGTTGCCTAATCACGACAAACCAGTTGGTTTTCAAGTCACCAATGAAATACTTTGCGCCGCCCTAGGAAATCATGAGGAGCGGATTCAACGCAAACAAGCCATTGATACTCTTAAAGCTAAAGGGATGTTGACTGAGGAGATTCTAGACGAATACCAAATTGAAACGGTATTGAGAGATTGGTTTAACAAAATGCTCAACGGGTTAGAGCATTTTGGCTACTTTGTCGAATCGGAACTATTTACCGCCAATGAAATTCGTCCTTGGATGATTTATTGGATTCGCCTAATTGCCGATCGCGCCTACAAACGTCCGGGCGCATCCAAATTCTACGATCAGCTTTACAGCTACACCCATAACTATGGTTTTTCTGGAGTTATTAAACTATTTGAACAATTTGGCTATCGCATTTTGCCGACTCCTTACAAAGAAACAGATTTTGCAGATCTATCTGGAGGTCTGCAAAAATTTGATTTACAAACGGCGCTGACGTTAGCTAAAGCGGCCTATCTGACTTACGAAGATAAGAGTTATGTGCGCGAAATCTGCCAGCGGTGGGGCATTGTAGACGACAATAGCTTGCGCTACTTCAATAGCCGAGTGCAAGATACTCAGGCATTTATGCTCAAGACTAATGACTTTATCGTGTTGGCATTTCGAGGCAGTCAGGAGCTAAAAGATTGGCAAACGAACTTCAGCACGCGGCTCAAAAGGTTTAACTT
>JAYUYI010000166.1:0-5090 GCA_043752545.1 Thermoleptolyngbya sp. | reverse complement strand
AAATTGGAGCGGGCTGGTGGTTTGGCTCCGATCACTATTTTGAATTCTTTCAATGTGCAGTCGAGCAAGTAGTGTTTGAGTGATTCTGCTTGGCGTTGTTGAATTGCGGGGTGATGGGCAGACGTGAGCAAGATATTTGGGCTGCGCAAACACATTACCTAAAAGTTGCAAAAAGTGTGAGCGTCTCGCTCACGTTTTATCCTAATGGTTGTGAAACGGTTCCAGCACAATACCCGGTCAAAATTTAGGGTTTCCGCCATCTAAATCCACCCTGTAAATTGAAAGCCACCTATGCTAAACCGTCGCCTGTTGCCGCTTTTAATTAAAGAAACAACTGAGCTATTGCGCAATCGGCAACTGGTCATTTTTCTGACGATTGCACCCATTGTTTCAATGGTGATTTTTGGCTATGTCTTGAACTCCAACATTACCCATCTACGGCTGAGTATTTTGGATCAAGATCAAGCGGCACTTAGTCGAGAATTGATCGATGCCTTCACTGCTAATCAGGTGTTTCTGGGCGATCGCTACACCACTAATCAACCAGAGCTAACGCAGCAGATCGAGCGTGGCCAAGTTGATGCAGGATTGATCATTCCCTCTACCTTTAGCCGTGATTTGTTGCAAACGGGACAAGCAGACGTTGCAGTCGTAATTGATGGCATCAATGCCTACAGTTCTGGCCTCGCTAAAGGGTATGTTGCTCAAATTGCCACTCAGTTCAACCTCAATCTGCTGGCACGCTCTCAACCTCTATCAACCGGATTAGAAATCCCCATTCAGTCGCAGATTAGCTTCCGCTACAATCCTGGTACGCTCGATAGTTGGTTCTTTGTCCCTGGTGTGATTGGTGCGATCATCACCTTATTCAACCCGATGGTTTTGTCAAACCGGGGATGCCTGCGGATGCTGAAATTTTGTTACGGCAGTAGTTAGAAATTTGTGAAACTATATGATGTTTAATCAATCTATGCGGATCATATTGTTAGGTTTTGCTCTATGGTTTTGCCTCTGGCTTAGTGTTGGGCAAAACCAAGTCATCGCCACAGTTCTTTCAGAGACTAAACCAATATCTTTAGAAAGCATTCAAACTTTTTCTGAACTTCCCACTCTGGAATCAGAAATTGATCGTTTTCTCACATCAATCCCACCAGGTTATTATACGATCGCCACCGTCGAAGGATTGAAAAGTCTATTGAAAACCCGCCAGCCGTTATTAATTGATGTGCGTGAGGTGTCTGAGTATCGGTTAGGCCATATCTCTAATGCGATCAATATTCCGCTCCGAACTCTAGCGCGTAATCTAGATCAAGTTCCGCGCGATCGCCCCGTCGTTTTGTATTGTTCAACGGGCTATCGATCTGCTATGGGAGTGATGACGTTACACCTATTAGGCTACGATAATATCCAGGGTTTTCCACCTAGTTTTGCGGGCTGGAAAGCGTCAGAAGCATCGATCGCCATTCTTCAATCAGGGCAGATGGAATATTGAGACGAGTTTCTGTACCATTGAGGGTTGGCAGATCTAACTGTAGTGGCACTGTTGGCTCTAGCTGCATCAAGATGGGCTGCAAATCATACTGTCCTATGTTGCTTTCGGAGTGCGTAGCATCAGTAAACATTTGTTGGGATACATCGGCAGCTGTCCATGTTTTACCCAAGGAGTTGGTGAGGCCGAGCGGACGCGTATGGTCAAGTTCTACTGTGCCTGGAAAACCAACGAGACGTAAGTAAATGGTAGCAGCGCCATTCGGTTGAATCCGTTTAAACGCGATCGCCTGCCAGCTATTGCTATGTTGATCTTGAAGCGTCTGGCGAGACTGGTATACGGTTTGCCCTGGGGCTTCTTCCAATTGGCGCAGGGCAGCATGAGCTGGGAGAGTAACAAACCCTAAAGCTATTGCCCCGGTTACTATTACGAGCATGAGTAAGCGTGTAAACAATCGTCGAATAAAAATTCTCTTCATCATTATGGTCAACCATCCAATCGTGTGCTAAATGACTTAATTCGAACTGCCAAACAAGCCTGTTGTTGACCCATCGTATCTTTTGGGGTCTGGCTTCTGTTTCGTGGTGGCCTCAGGATTGGATTTTGGCCTGATTTCGGCGGTCACGCCGTCCGCGAACTATAGCTTTGCGGCACTCTTCAAGCGTCAACAGGATGGCTGGACAAGCAACTAACATAATCCATTGCCAGGATGCCAATGATGCCGTTGTAAACACACGGCTGAATGGTGGAAAGTAAATAAAGGATAATAGTGCTACACATTCAACCCCAATCCCCACCCAAATTAATCGATTATTGTGCCAAGACTGACGAGAGATGGATACCCACTTTGATCGACAGGCAAACAGATTGCCAATTTGACAGGCTACGATCGCCGCTAGCGTCACTGTGGTAGCTTGACGGTAGATTGCCATGACGGCTGGATCGGCGGAGTGATCCAAGATGGCTGGAGTCAGACGCTGAAGGTCGGCTAAGGCATAGCCATGACTCCACCACACAATGAAGAATCCCAACATAGATAGAACTGCTTCGATCACGCCTAGAAATCCATAGGCCCGCAGCAGCAAGGGGGTATTGAGCAGAAATTCATCTTTGGGACGGGGCGATCGCTGCATCAGTCCAGCTTCGGGTGGTTCTGCCCCAAGGGCGAGGGCGGGCACCATGTCCGTGCCTAGGTCAACCGCAAGAATTTGTAAAATTGTTAATGCTGGCGGGATTTTCAATCCGACCATGGCTAGAAACGGCACTACCTCGGGGACATTAGAGGCAAGGATGTAGGTCAAAAACTTGCGAATATTTTGATAGATGGCTCGCCCTTGCTCAATAGCACTCACAATCGTGGCAAAGTTATCATCTGTGAGCACAATGTCGGCGGCTTCGCGTGCCACATCTGTGCCGTTCAGGCCCATCGCAATGCCAATGTTAGCCGCACGCAGAGCTGGCGCATCATTGACGCCATCTCCTGTAACGGCTACGACGTCACCTTTATCTTTGTAGGCTTGCACCAGCCGCAGTTTGTGTTCGGGTGACATGCGGGCAAATACAAGGCCAGAGCGATAGGTCAAAACCTGGCGTAATTGGGCATCGGAGAGGTGGCTCATCTTATCGCCCGTCACCACCCGCGCCTGTTCACCGACTAACCCAATTTGCTGCGCGATCGCCACTGCGGTTAACCCATAATCGCCCGTGACCATCGTTACCCCAATTCCGGCTGCATGACACTGGGCGATCGCCTCTGGCACCTCGACCCGAGGCGGATCAAACATCGCCACTAGTCCCACAAAAATGAGATTTTGCTCTAGCTCCGGCGCAGTTATTTGGATCAATTCATCACCCCCTTGGCGGGCGGCGACGCCTAAGACCCGAAATCCCTGGCGAGCCAGCTCATCATTGGCCGCTACTACCGCATCCCAGCCAGATTGAGGCAATTCCTCAACCGTACCGTTGCGCAAAACCAAAGGACAGTGACGCAATACCTCTAGCGGAGCGCCTTTAGTTAAAGCCAGATGAGGAGCAGTTTGCTGCCATAGCTCCGCAGATTGCCACTTTAAAACTACTGTCATCATCCGCCGCCGCGAATCAAATGGGATTTCCCGTAATCGGGGAGACTGCGCGTTGAGGCGCTCTAGATCTAATCCTGCTTTGGCTGCGGCCACTAAGAGCGCTGCTTCGGTGGGATCCCCCATCTCTTGCCAGCGGTTGGGAGTGTTGAGATGGACGAGACGGGCATTGGAACACATCGCGGCACCTGCCAGCAGTAGCTGGACGCTCTGATCTGCGGCCAGCTCAGGCGGAATTTGTACGCTACCGATCGTCGGGTCATACCCAGCTCCGGTAACTTCAATTTTCAAGGCTGAGCCAGGGTTGCTGGAGGGAGCGATTGCGTTTGGTTCTGTGGCGGATGCAGGATGGGATTGTGCTGGCCAAGGCAGCCATAGATGTCGCACGGTCATTTCATTTTTAGTCAGCGTTCCAGTTTTGTCGGTGCAGATGACGCTGACAGCACTCAGGGTTTCAACGGCAGAAAGACGACGCACCAAAGCATTGCGGCGCGCCATTTGCTGTACGCCCAGAGCCAGTGCCAACGTGACCGTAGGCAGTAGCCCTTCAGGAACGTTGGCGACAATGATGCCAATGGCAAAAATGAAGCTCTCGGTCACATCCATCCCAATTAGCAAGTAGCTGAGCAGAAAGACCACTATCCCCATACCAATGGCGATCGCGGTAATGATGCGGACAATGCGTGCAACTTGAATTTCCAATGTGCTGGGCGATCGCTTCACAACGGTGGTCAGATGCGCAACTTGACCAAACTCGGTTTGCGCCCCTGTTGCATACACAACGGCGCTCCCACGTCCCGCCGCGACCGTTGAACCCGCCAACACTAAATTGGCAATCTCCGCCGGATTTACTCGTTCTTGCAGCGGCTGCTCTCCAGGCCGGATCAGCGGTTTTCCGCCTCGCATCGGTAGGGCTTCTTGGAGCAGTACAGCATCGGCACTGCGGGCAACGGGTAGAGATTCTCCGGTCAGGACTGAGACATCAATATATAAGCTGTCGGCAGAGACCAACCGGGCATCGGCAGAAATGCGATCGCCCTCCTCTAACTGCATGACATCACCCCGCACCAATTCTCGCGCCAAAATTTGCTTCAACGCCCCGTCTCGATAGACCTTTACCTGCAAGGGCAACACATTTTTTAAGGCAGCTAGCGCCCGTTCGGCCTGAAACTCCTGCCAAAAGCTGAAGATTGCATTGATCCAAATGACTGCCCATACTGCCCACCCCAATTCGGGGGTGTGAGATATAAAAGCTAAGCTCCCGGCAACCCACAGCAACAGCGCCATAAAATGGGTCAGTTGATCGGTAAAGCGCAGCCATAGGGGGCGATGAACGGGTTCCGGTAATTCATTTGCGCCAAATTTCTCAAGCTGTTGTGCGGCTTGGAACTCGGATAAGCCTTGAGCAGCCGTCTCTAATGCGTCATAAACATCTGCAACAGGCAATGTCCAGATTGGCAGTTGCTCAAGTTGATGGAGCCGGGCAGGAGATGACACCATATTTTTTTGGAGTTTAGACTAAA